>JAAOZY010000269.1 GCA_012274205.1 Betaproteobacteria bacterium | reverse complement strand
CTTCGAGCAGCTCGCAGGCACGCCGCTTCGACAGGCCACGCTCGCAGCGAGTGCGACCTGCTCGCGACGCGCCTGCGAGCTCACCACTTTCGCCGATTGATCTCCTTCATCGTTTCGATTTCAAGATCGCGCTCAGCGACGAGTTTCTTCAGCTTAGCGTTCTCTGATTCCAATGCACGCAGCCGCTTGATATCGGCTGGCTGCAGCTCTCCGAAACGTTTGCGCCAAGTGTAACTGGCCTGCTCGCTGACTTTATGCTTCTTGGCGACCTCCGTAACCGAACTGCGATCTGCTTCGCGCAGGATCGCAATCATCTGTTCCTCGCTGAATTGGCTCCATTTCATGGGCTCACTCTTTGGTTGCGGGAGCCATTCTCTCAACGTACGGCTGGTCCTGAAAACCGGGCAGATCAACCCTTCGCTCCACCCCTCATACACTTCCTCGAATCCCATCTTCCGTATCTCCTATAGCACTTGCGTCGGCGTCATTTCCTCCCCACTTCGGGGGGCTATGACAACCGGACAGATCACGTGCTCGCGACAGTTGAGCCTACAGCAGTTGCAACTTTCTGATCTTCTGCGGATAATCGCTCCTAAGGGGATTGCAGGCGGTACGTAAAAACTTGCAACTTTCTGTTTTTTGTGGATAATGGGTCTCCCGTCGCGGATATTTCCCTTAGAATTCGGTTTTTGCCTAGATTAATACAGGAGAGAATAATGAAGAAAGCGCTTGTTGTTTTTATTGCTTCCATGTTCGTTGCAGGTAGTGCATTGGCACAAGGACAACAGCAGAGTGGTGCTGCTGGTTCCGGCGGTGCTGGCGGTGCTGGCGCTGGTGCTGCGGGCGGCGCGGCCGTTGGGGGGATTACGGCCGGTATGATTGCCGCAGCTGCCGCAATTGCGGCGGTTGCTGTGGCCGCGTCTACGAACAACGACAATAACCAGACAACGACGACGGTCACGACAAAGTAATCGCTGGCCGAGCGGTCCCCAAAGAATCCTTGGCTTTATGCCAGGGATTTTTTGTTTCTATCGTTCCAGAACGGAAACCTTGCTGGCTTCCACCTGAGCCCCTGGCGAAATCCCCCTTGTTCCCCCTTTTTCAAAGGGAGAGACCCATAGCGACGAGCGCTTGGCTTAGGATGGCGCCTTGAGTCCTGTTTCCACAATCGTGAAGATTCGAGCTCTGGTCGCCATACCCCTGGTGGTCGCTGCGCTATCTGGCTGCTCCTCGGCCGGTAATGCCATCCTGCAAACCTTGCCGCACGCGTACGGGCGAAATCCGGGCGTTGACAGCGCGAGGCTGAATCCAAATTTCCGTTATCTCAGAGTCACTGTCGGCGGCCGCGTTGTTCTGCTAGCGCTCGGGAACGTGGACAGCGATCCCAACGGTCCGGTTGAGGTGTGGTATAGCGCCGAGCGCGAGGTGCTGCGGTTGCAGAACGGGCGTGTCCTTGGGGCAGTCGGGCTAACGACTGAATGGCGCGATGTCGCATTGTCGAAATTGCCATCGTGGCCCGTGGCTGCTCAAACCAATCAAGCGTTTCGCTGGACTCGCCCGCGCGATGTTATGCCGGGGTATCGGTTTGGGGTGAAGGATGAGCTTTCGCTGCGCGTGGTGGGTGCACCGAAACGAAGCGCGCTGCAGGGACTGGATCCGCAGCGGCTGACGTGGTTTGAAGAGCGGGTTGAATCTGGGTCGAGTGCGTGGCTACCGGGAGTATTTGGTAGCGGCGCTGGGACTGAGGCCGTGCTGCCGCCGGCACGGTATGCGGTGGAAGTGCAGGATGATCAGGCAACTGTGGTCTATGGTGAGCAGTGCCTGGCTGCGGATCTGTGCTTTACCTGGCAGCGGTGGCCGGTGCAGGTGCAGAGCGCGCTTGGGCGGAAGTAATGAATATCGTGGTCCGTGGTTCGTGGTTCGTGATTCGTAGATCTGGGATTGTCCCCCAAGGGGACTTCCTTCGGGGCGTTGGAGGCTCGCCCTTAGGCCGATCGGTCTCCGAAATTGGCACTGATCGCGCCGGGGGCGCCCCTTCTACAAGAGCTTCGCTATTGCATAAGTTTGCGGTAGCTTTTATTGGGGCACTCGCGCTAGCTCCATTCGCGTCGTACGGCCAGGTCGCTTTTGGATCTGGGGCGCACGGGCATGCTGCGCTTGTCACGCCGAATTCGATTGCCGCCCCGAAGCGGCTGAGCGATTGGCTGCTGGAACAAGCAATTGACCCGGACGCGTATCCGCTTGGTCTGAGCTGGAGAGTGCCGGGGGAAGTTCCTGCGCAAGGTACGCTGAAGCTCAATGTTCTTAAGAGCCTCTCCGGCACCGACCCCGAAGTGAAGGCTGATCCCAAGGTGTTGGGGCGATTGAGCGATTGGGTGCGCATGCTCCCGGTTACGGGCCGCGTTCCGGTGCCGGTGGCGGATGCGCGCTGGCTGCAGGCAAATCCAGCGCGCGATCCGATGCTGAAGCCTGGCGATATCGTGGTTTTGCCCATGCGACCGCGTACCGTGACTGTGATTACCTCGCGCGGGGCGCGTTGCGCGGTGACGCATGCTGCGGGCGCTGAGGCGATGGATTATGTGCAGGCTTGCGCTCCGGCCAGTTCGGGGCACGTGGACTGGTTTTGGGCGGGACAACCGGATTGGGCCTGGATCGCGCAACCGGACGGGAGGGTGCAGCGCTTTGGTGTCGCAGCCTGGAACCGCGAGGCGCAGGACGAGCCTGCGCCGGGGGCGTGGATCTGGGCGCCGACTTGGAATGGCGGGTTTTCGGAGCAGTTGTTGCGGCAGCTTGTTATGTTTCTGGCTACGCAGGGGCCGGCTGGTGACGTTGATCGCGACGGCGACACCCCTTTGACGGAAAAGCAGATTCCTCGCGGTGCTCGGAATGACAGTATGGGGGCTGGTCGCGGAGAGGGCCCCGCTCCTACAAACGCGCAGCGGGGGGCAGCTGCAGCGTGGGCTCCTTCCGGACTGCCTGAACTGGGCGGAGCCACGCAAGGACTGCGCAGCCGGCGGGGTGCTGGCGAGGCCGATACTGCAGACGCGGACGGGGCGCTAGTCCTGCCACCGCCGAACCCTTCCTCGCGCTCGCGCAGCCTCGTGACTACCGCTAGCGACTGGGGCGGGGTCGGGCTGTTGCAGACGCCCAGCGCGCGCATGGAGAAAGCCGGCAATCTCACCGTGAACTTCAGCCGCATTTATCCCTATTTTCAGGGCAACATAATGGTGCAACCCCTGCCCTGGCTGGAGACGGGGTTCCGCTACACCAATGTGAGTAATCGGGCTTACAGTCCAGACCCTAGTTTTAGCGGCAGTCAGGCCTACAAGGACAAAAGTCTGGACGCCAAATTCCTGCTTTCGACTGAGTCTGGATATGTTCCTCAAGTCGCGCTCGGATTTCGCGATATCGCGGGTACTGGGCTTTTCTCTGGGGAATATTTGGTTGCAAGCAAGCGCACCGGTGTGTTTGACTGGAACTTAGGCTTGGGCTGGGGCAACGTTGGCGGCCGAGGAAATATACGCAATCCACTTTCGCGAATAAGCCATTCGTTCGATGTGCGAAAAGATGCGAATTCTGGCCTCGCAGCAACTGGAAATTTTGCCTTTGGGAGCTATTTCCATGGCCCAATGTCGTTGTTCGGCGGGGTTCAGTACCAGACACCCTGGTACCCACTAACTCTGAAACTGGAGTATGACGGCAATGATTATCAGCACGAGGGACTTGGCAATGTCCTGTCCCAAAGTTCACCCTGGAACTTCGGTGCAGTTTATCGAGTCGGGCGTGCAATGGACGTCACTCTCGGTATAGAACGCGGTAACACGGCCGTACTGGGAATTACCCTGCATACGCAGTTAGACGGTCTTACGGTGCCGAAGCTCAATGACCCGCCTCGCGTCCCCGTGACGGCTAACCGGCCACAGCGGGCACCCGACTGGTCGGTAACCAGCCGCGACATCGCTGCGCAGACCGACTGGCATGTGCGCAGGATAGAGCAGCGCGGGCGTGAACTCAGGGTAACGCTGGACGATGCGGAGGCAATCTATTGGCGTGAGCGCGCGGACCGGGCGGCGGCGGTGTTAAACCGCGACGCGCCGGCCAATATTGACCGCTTTACGCTCACTTATCGCCAGCGCGGCGTGGACGTGGCCGAGCACGTGATCGATCGCGATGCGTGGGTAGCGCGGCAGACGCAGGCTCTGGCGCCTCATGAACAGCGTACCGCACTGATAGCTCGCGCGCCGGAAAAGCTGTCGTCTGAGATGTCCCTATACCAAGGCAAACAGTCGATGTTCGAATGGAATCTTGGACCGCACTACCAGCAGACACTCGGAGGCCCCGACGCATTTCTGTTGTTTCAAATTGGCGTGGAAGCCAACGCCAGATTGCGATTGCGCGAAGACACGTGGCTGCAGAGCACGGTCAAGTTAGGGGTGATCGACAACTACAATAAATTCACCGTGACCGGACCCAGCGGTCTGCCGCGGGTACGCACTTACATGCGTGAATACATCACCACATCAAAGTTCGCCGTACCCAACCTGCAAGCAACCCACGTCGGTCGATTCGGCGAGAACCAGTACTACAGCGTGTACGGCGGCTATCTTGAGTCGATGTTCGGCGGCGTCGGCGGCGAGTGGCTGTACCGGCCGTTCGCGAGCCGCGTCGCGCTGGGTATCGACGCGAATTACGTGCAGCAGCGCAGTTTCGAGCAGGACTTCAGCTTCAACAAAGCGGGCGATCAGACCGGCTATCGGGTCGCCACCGGCCATGCGACGCTCTATTGGGACACCGGCTGGAATGACGTGCAGGCCAATCTGAGCGCCGGCCGCTATTTGGCGAAAGACCTCGGCGTGACGGTCGACCTGTCGCGTCAGTTCGACAACGGCGTCAAGTTCGGCGCATTTTTTACCAAGACCAATGTGTCGTCGGCGACTTTCGGCGAAGGCAGTTTCGACAAGGGGGTGTACCTGAGCGTCCCCTTCGACGCTTTCCTCACGCGCACGACCAACAACCGTGCGAACGTCGTGTGGAAGCCGCTGACGCGCGACGGCGGCGCCAAGCTCAATCGCAGCGTGCAGTTGTACGACCTCACCCGTGGGCGCGACGATCGCGCGCTGCGCATCAAACCGGCACCACCGCCGAACGAGGACACGATCCCGGAGAACCGGCGCGAGACCTGGACCCCGCCGCCCCAGGGGCCAGAGCCCTATACGCAAGTGACGCCGAAACCGGCGACGGAGCAATGGGCCGCCGCTGCGCAAAGCTACGAGTACCGCCTCACTGAAGCGCTCTACCGGCAGCAGTTCCGCAACATCCGCGTCGCCTACGACAGCACCCGCCGCCTGACGTTGACGTTGTCGAATGACAGCCTGCACCCTGCCAGCCGCGCAGTGGGGCGGGCTGCGCGCACGGCGCTGCATCTGGGACCGTTGGATATGCGCGAGATACGCATTGCGCTGCTGCGCGGCACCGATCCGGTGGCGACCTACGACTTCGCCGATCTGAAGCGGCTGGAGCGTTATTTCGACGGCGAGATCAACGCGGGCCAGCTTGCGGATTCGGTCGCGATCGACTATCAGGATCCGTCCGCGCGCGAACCCGACCCGCTCGCACTGCTGAGCGATCTGGATACCAAGGCGGAGCAGCGGAGTCTGGCGGAAGTGGTGTTGCCCGAGCCCGGCACGTTCAGGCGGGCGAAGGACGATTTCGCCGGCGCGGCGCGCACCGCGGCCGACACCAACTGGCTGCGCATGGGCCTGTTCGGCGCTGGTGCCGTGCTGGCGAGCTCGCTGCTTGACAATCGCGCCGATCAATTCGCCAAGGACCATGCCGCTAATCGCTGGCTGAGGGGCATGAACAAGATCGGCAACAACGTGATTCCGTGGCTCGCCATCGGCGGGGCCGGTATTGCGGCAATGGACGGCAGCGATTCGCGGCTCTCGCGCACCGGATATGCGGCGACTGAAGCGGGCGGCACCGCGTTCCTGGCGGTGTATGGGCTGAAGACAGTCGTCGGGCGCGCGCGACCCTATGTCGAGGCCGGAAGCCACAGCTTCAAACCGTTCTCCATGACGGCCGGCTACGACGGGTTTCCGTCCGGGCATTCGATCATCATGTGGGCGGTAGCGACGCCGTTCGCGGAGGAATACGACGCCCCCTGGCTTTATGGCCTCGCGGCAGTCACCAACCTCGCGCGCGTCGGCAGCCGCAATCACTTCGTGTCCGACACGGTGGCGGGCAGCGTGCTCGGCTATGCCATCGGCCGGGTGTTCTGGGAGTCCGCGCGCGCGCCGAGGAAAGGCGAACCACGGGTGATGATCCACCCTTCTGGCATCAACGTGGCGTGGCAATTCAATTGAGGGCGCTGATGGCGTGCCTGGCGCTGGCGGCGCTGTTCCCGCTGCCTGCGGCGGCCCAGTCCGCGTGCCGAGTGCTGGATGTGGAAATCGCCGGTGCCTACAGTGGCGGCTGCAAGGACGGGCTGGCGGAGGGCTACGGCGAGGCGAAGGGCGCGGCCGAATACCACGGGAAATTTTACGCCGGCCGCACGCAGGGCAAGGGCATCAAGACCTGGTCCTCCGGCGACCGCTACCAGGGGGATTTCGTGGCCGATCGCAGGGAAGGTCAAGGCAAGTACATCTGGAGCCCAAATGGCGCGTCAGCGGGCGAAAGCTACAGCGGTGCCTGGAACAACGACCGGCGCAACGGCTATGGCGTGTACGCATGGCCTTCCGGCGACCGCTACGCCGGTCATTGGGCCGACGACCAGATCACCGGCATGCCGACGCCGGCCATGATCGCGCGCGCGCGCGCGAAAACGGAAACGCTCGCGGCGGTGGCCAAACCGGGCGTCAAGGTCTGTCGCACGCTGCTGGTGGGCATTGCCGTGCACGACTGGATCCGCGGCGTGGTGACTGCCGTCGATGCGGACCGCGTCGAAGTGCGCATCGACGACCCGGGGCAGCAGCCGCATGTGATCGACCAGCGGCCACTGGTCAAGGGCCTGACGTTCTGGTCGGCGGCCGAAGATTGGAAGCCCTGTATCTAGTCGCGCGCTGCATGACGGCTGCGTCAAGAAATGTGAGTCACTGCGCTACCAAACGTCATTCCGAGGCTGAAAGCCGAGGAATCTGCTTCTGGGTAATTCAAGAGCAGATTCCTCGCTTGCGCTCGGAATGACAACCCCCTGGTCGATCTAATGCGGTGATGTCGTGACCGTCGTGGTCGTCTGGTTGTTGTCGTTCGAGCTCGAAGCCGCAGCGGCTACCCCAACTACCGCAACGCCGGCGGCAACCATGCCTGCCGTAATTCCGCCAGTCGCCGCGCCGGTCGCTGCGCCTGCACCGACCGCGCTGACCGCGACCGAGCCCAGGTTGCTGAAGGTCGTCGCCACGGAGGGCGGCAGTGCCGAAGCGGGAATTGCCCCTGCGAGCACCGTGGCCGATTCGACCGCCGCGGTCGCGCCGGTGGAAAAGCTAGCCGCGCCGGCGACGTTGCTTGCCGAGATCGTGCCTTGCAGCACCTGTAGGTACGCCGGGTTCACCAGCGCGATCATGAAGTCGGTGCCGCGTACGCCTATGGTCGCCTGCGGCGCGATCAGCGCGAACGCCTGGCGGCTTCTCGAAGCGATGGCGCCGCTTACCGAGCGCAGCGCGCCTTTGAAAATCTGCAGCGCGATATGGTCGTCCTGCGGCTTGGCTTGGTCGAAGCTGTATTGATTGACGCGAAATTCGGTGTTTTCGTTCAGCACTACCGCGTGGCCGTCGTCAAAGCGCATGATGGCCTGGGCGCCCGGCCCGGTGAGTATCGTCGTTCCGGGTGCAAAGCGCTGGTTCGCGGCGACGCTCACAGGCGCGGCCGCGCCGACGGCGGCCTTCACATCGCCCCTGACGCTTTCGTAAATGCCGTTGGCGAAGCCCAATGGTGCTGCGACCAGGGTCCACAGGCTGAAGAATAGTGCAAGCAAGGTCGATCGACGCATAACAGCCTCCTGTAGTGATAAAGCACCGTCAAAACCAGCGTTCGGCCGATTGCGCATTGCCAGGCCGGCCGCGAGCTTGTATCGTCAGCGAATCGATGCGCCGGTCTATTGAGAAAAATCATAGTTTTGCAATTCTCACCGGCCGCTTGAAGCAACCATATTCCGAATCTGCGGAAAGCTCAATAAATGTCGCTTGCGCCTTACTGCCGCGGGTTCCCGCGCTGCCTTGCTCCGATCGCATTTGCGCTGATCGGTTTTCTTTCGCCTCAGGTAAGAGCGGATCCGGACCAGGGGATCGACGTCAGTGTCCGAATGCAAGGCGAGGAAGTATTCGTCGATGTCACATTTCACGTGCCGGTTACGCCACAGGCGGCCTGGGCGGTGATGACCGACTACGATCATGCGACCGAATTCATTTCGAAGCTGGAGAAAAGCGTGATCCTGTCGCGCACTTCGGACACGCTGCTGGTGGCGCAGAAAGGCAGCATGGGCTGGGGCCCGTTTTCGGTGCTGCTGGAGACGGTCACGGAAGTGCATCTGATCCCTTATGAAATGTTGCGCGGGCGCATGGTCAGCGGCAACATGAAAAAGAACGAGTCCACTACACGGCTGATCGCGGATGCGACCGGCACCCGCGTCGTGTATCACCTGGAATCGATCCCGGAGGTGTGGATTCCGCCGCTGATCGGCCGCGCCATGGTCGAAATGGAAACGCGCGCGCGCTTCAAGCAATTGGTCGAGGAGATACTCAGGCGCAAGGCCTTGGCGGAGGTAAAGCGTTAGCGCGTGGAAACAGCATGTCCCATTATTCCCCGCGAAGTTTATCGCTGGAAGGGGGGCTCGGAATAATGGGATGGATGCCCCGAACGCGCCATCAATGCGGCCGCAATGGCGACGGCGGAACCGCCCACGACGCCAATGCCTCGCGCTATCATCGCCTCATGATCCCGTACAATCTCGACCCCTCAAGACAGCCTTCAAAGGTCAACTGAACATGCATATCCGCAACTGGATGGCGCTGGGCCATGACGTGGCTGCGGCCGCGCTCGCCTGGTATCTCGCCTACTGGCTGCGCTTTAACACCGAAATACCGCAGCTCAACCTTCCCAACATGGCGGGGAACATGCTGTGGGTGGTGCCGCTGCAGGCGCTCGTGTTTTTCAGCTTCGGCATGTACCGTGGCATCTGGCGTTATGCCAGCGTGCCCGACTTGCAGCGCATTGCGCTGGCCGTGGCCCTGGCGACGCTGCTAATTGCGCTGATGCTGGTGATGCTGCCGCACCAGGAGCCGCCGGTGCCGCGTTCGGTGCTGCTGCTCGACCCGCTATTGCTGATCCTGTTCCTGGGCGGCAGCCGCCTCGGCTACCGCATATGGAAAGAGCGCCGCCTGCGCAATGTGCTCGGCTCGCCCGGAAAGCCGGTAGTCATACTCGGAGCGGGCGATGCCGCCGCCGACTTGTTGAAGAATCTCGCACGCGCGGGCGACTGGCGCGTGCTGGGCTTGCTCGACGACAACCCGGCCAAGCGCGGTCGCCAGATCCAGGGCATAGATGTGCTCGGCGCGCTGGAGGACCTAGTGGAACTCGCCCCGCGCCTGGAGCTGGAGCGGGCCATCATCGCCATGCCCTCGGCGTCGCACCAGTCGCGGCGGCGTGCGCTCGAAATCTGCCGCCGCGCCGGCGTGCAGGTTCTGACCGTACCCTCTTACCAGGACCTGATGAGCGGCAAAGTCACGGTGTCGCAGGTGCGCAACATAGAACTCGACGACCTGCTCGGCCGCGACCCGGTGCTGCTCGACGAAAGCCGCCTGCAGGCGTGGATACGCGGCCGCAGCGTCCTCGTCACGGGTGCGGGCGGGTCGATCGGTTCCGAGCTGTGCCGGCAAATCGCGCGCTTCGAACCGGCGCGGCTGGTGCTGTTCGAACACAACGAGTTCGCGCTCTACCGCATGGAGCAGGAGTTTGCCGCGCAGTACCCCGCAATCCGCCTGGACTGCGTCATCGGCGACGTAAAGGATGGCGCGCGCGTGGTCGAGGCGATCGCGCTCCACCAGCCGCAGCTCGTGTTCCACGCGGCGGCGTACAAACACGTGCCCTTGATGGAACAGGACAATGCCTGGGAGGCGATACGCAATAACGTGCTCGGCACCTGGTGCGTGGCGGAGGCCGCGATCGCCCAGGGCGTGGAGAAATTCGTCATGGTGTCGACCGACAAGGCGGTCAACCCGGCCAACGTGATGGGCGCGAGCAAGCGCCTCGCGGAAATCGTGTGCCAAGGGCTGCAGGCGAAAGGCGCGACCTGCTTCGTCATCGTACGCTTCGGCAATGTCCTGGGCAGCACCGGCAGTGTGATTCCGAAGTTCCGCGAGCAGATCGCCCGTGGCGGGCCGGTCACCGTGACACATCCGGAAATTACGCGCTATTTCATGTCGATTCCCGAGGCCGCGCAACTCGTGCTGCAGGCGGGGCTGATGGGCAGTGGAGGCGAAATATTCGTGCTCGACATGGGCGAGCCGGTGAAAATCGTCGACCTCGCGCGCGAACTGATCCGGCTGTCGGGCTACGCCGAGGCAGACATCGGCATTGAGTTTACCGGCCTGCGGCCGGGCGAAAAGCTGTATGAGGAGCTGCTTGCCGATGGCGAGCATACGCTGCCCACGCCGCACCCTAAGCTGCGCATTGCCAAATCGCGCGCCGCGTCGGACGCGCGCTGGCGCGAAGACCTCTTGCACTGGCTGCGCCAGCCCAATCCCGGGGCTGAGCGCGTGCGCGCGGAGCTCGCCGCGCGCGTGCCCGAGTACACCCCACAGGCAAAGAGCGAGCCGTGCGCAAGTGGGAGCATTCAAACATGAGAATTGCCGGAAACGGGGAATCCTTCTGACGCGGTCTGTTAGGGCATAATTCCGCTGTTTCCATTCAATCCGGCTCACCGATGCCTGATGCCTATCTAAGCAGCCGCCTGCGCAGTTTCGGCCACGCTTTTCGCGGTCTGAAAACCCTGCTGCAGACCCAGCACAACGCCCGGATACACGCTCTGGCCACCGTCCTGGTCGTGGCCGCAGGGGCAGTTGCGGGGCTTTCACGGGCCGAATGGGCCCTGATCGCGCTGGCGGTGGCAGGCGTATGGGCGGCCGAAGCGCTGAATACCGCTGTCGAGTTTCTGGTTGACCTTGCCTCGCCCGAGCTGCATCCCCTGGCTGCCAAGGCCAAGGATGTGGCGGCCGGCGCCGTGCTGGTGGCCGCCATCGGCGCGGTGCTTGTCGGCGCCTTCGTTTTCGGCCCGCATCTATTGCCGTTGTTGTCGCGCCAAGCCGATTGACAGCAGTATTGGTGCAGCGCAAAATGCGCTAGTTTAGCTAGCTTTTCCCGTGGCTTAGCCGAGCCGCGGCTGGCTAGGTTTGGTGCACCGCTTTCGGAGATTCGCACACCCGTGCAGCAAGCAAATTCCGAGGATAATTCAGGCGCTTACGCCCAGGCGGGCGGGGCGATGCTGCAGAATTTCCTGCGCCTGTTCCCGGCCGGCTCCGAGGCCGGACAGGTATGGCAGTCGCTGATCCAGGCCCACACTGCCGACGCCGGCCGTCTGGCCGCCCTGCAAACCGGCTATTTTCAGCAGCAAATTGCACTTTGGGGGTCCATGCTAGCGCGCGAGTCGGGAGCGGCTACAACGCCCTCCAACACGGCCGACGGGGACGGCGATAAACGCTTTTCCGGGCGCGAGTGGCGCGACAGCCCCTACCACGACTATGTGCGCCAGGCTTACCTGCTCAACGCCCGCTTCCTGACGGAGCTGGTGGAAACGGCCGGACTGGAGCCGCCGGTCAAGCAAAAGCTGCGCTTTTACACGCGCCAGCTGGTCGATGCCATGAGCCCGGCCAATTTCGCCGCGACCAACCCGGAGGCGCTGCAACTCGCGCTGGAGACCAATGGAGCGAGCCTGCATGCGGGCATGCGGCAGCTGATCGAGGATGTCGAGCGCGGCCGGGTGTCCATGACCGACGAAGCGGCATTCGAAGTCGGGCGCAACCTTGCCGTCACCCCGGGCGAGGTGGTGTTCGAGAACGCGCTGATGCAGCTGATCCAGTACCGGCCGGCGACAGCGAAGGTGCGCGAGCGGCCGCTGCTGATGGTGCCGCCCTGCATCAACAAGTTCTACATTCTCGACCTGCAGCCGGAAAACTCTTTCGTGCGCTACGCGGTGGAGCAAGGCAACACGGTGTACATGCTGTCCTGGCGCAATATCACCGAAGACAGCCTGGGCGGACTCGCCTGGGACGACTATATCGAGGACGGCGTGCTGAAGGCGGTCGAAGTGGTGCGCGCGATCAGCAAGTCCGAACAAATCAACGCGCTCGGCTTCTGCGTCGGCGGCACCCTGCTGGGCGCGGCGCTGGCGGTGCTGCGCGCGCGCGGCGAGGACAGGGTGGCGAGCGTGACGCTGCTTGCGACCATGCTCGATTTCACCTACCCGGGTGATATCGGCGTATTCATCGACGAAGCCAGCGTGGCGGCGCGCGAGGCGGCGATCGGCAAGGGCGGCATCTTTTCGGGCAAGGACCTTGCATTTGTATTCTCGGCGCTGCGCGCGAACGACCTGGTCTGGTCCTACGTGGTCAACAACTACCTCAAGGGCAGGACGCCGGATGCCTTCGACATCCTCTACTGGAACGCCGACAGCACCAATCTCGCCGGGCCGATGTACTGCTGGTATGTGCGCAACATGTACCTCGAAAACAAGCTGTGCGAACCGGGCGCGCTGAGCATGTGCGGCGTGCCGGCCGATCTGGGCGCGATCGGCCTGCCGACTTATATCCTGGCGACGCGCGAGGACCACATTGTGCCGTGGAAGTCGGCTTATCGCTCGACCCGGCATCTCAGGGGCGAGCTGCGCTTCGTGCTCGGCGCGAGCGGCCATGTCGCCGGCGTGATCAACCCGCCGGCCAAGCAGCGGCGCAGTTATTGGACCAATGATCGCCTGCCGGCTGAATCGGACGAATGGCTGGCCGGGGCGACGGAGACGCGCGGCAGCTGGTGGACTAACTGGGACGCGTGGCTACAGCGTTTTTCCGGCGGCGAGCGCGCGGCGCCGAAGAAATCAGGCAATGCGAAGTTCAAACCGATCGAGCCCGCGCCGGGCAGGTATGTGAAGGTGCGGGTGTAGTTCAGGATTACCCCTCGCCCCGCTTGCGGGGAGAGGGCTTGGGTGAGGGGCGTAACGCATAACCGACGGAGGTTGAAATGACAGACGTAGTAATCGTAGCCGCGGGCCGTACCGCGGTAGGCAAATTCGGCGGCAGCCTGGCCAAAATTCCGGCGTCCGACCTGGGCGCACATGTGATCCGGGGGCTGCTCGCCAAGACGGGCTTGAAGCCGGAGCAGATTTCCGAAGTCATTCTGGGCCAGGTGCTGACCGCGGCGGTGGGCCAGAACGCCGCGCGCCAGGCCTCGCGCAAGGCGGGACTGCCGGACATGGTGCCGGCCATGACCATCAACAAGGTGTGCGGCTCCGGCCTCAAAGCGACGCATCTCGCGGCGCAGGCGATCAAGGCGGGGGACGCCGAAATCATCATTGCCGGCGGGCAGGAGAACATGAGCATTTCCGCGCATGTGCTCGCCGGCTCACGCGACGGCTTTCGCATGGGCGACGCCAAGCTCGTTGACAGCATGATCGTCGACGGCCTGTGGGACGTGTACAACAACTATCACATGGGCGTCACCGCGGAGAACGTCGCCAGGCAGTATGGCGTGACGCGCGCCGACCAGGATGCGTTCGCACTCGCTTCGCAGCAGAAGACCGAGGCGGCGCAAAAAGCCGGCAAGTTCAAGGACGAGATCCTGCCGCTGGAAATCCCGCAGAAGAAGGGCGCTGCGCTGGTATTCGACATGGACGAGTATCCCAAGCACGGCAGCACCCTGGAAGCGCTTGCCGCTCTGCGTCCGGCCTTCGACAAGGCGGGCACGGTGACCGCCGGCAATGCCTCCGGCATCAACGACGGTGCCGCGGCGGTGATCATGATGTCGGCGAAAAAAGCACAGGAGCTCGGCCTGCAGCCGCTCGCCACCATCCGCGCCTATTCTTCGGCCGGTGTCGATCCGAAGATCATGGGCATGGGGCCGGTGCCGGCCAGCCAGCTGTGCCTGAAGAAGGCGGGCTGGAGCGTGGGCGACCTCGACCTGATGGAGATCAACGAGGCCTTCGCGGCGCAGGCGATCGCGGTCAATCGCGAAATGAAGTGGGATACGAGCAAGGTCAACGTCAACGGCGGCGCCATCGCCATCGGTCATCCGATCGGCGCCTCCGGCTGCCGCATCCTGGTGACGCTGCTGCACGAAATGATCCGGCGCGATGCGAAGAAAGGTTTTGCCAGCCTGTGCATCGGCGGCGGCATGGGCGTAGCGCTGGCGGTGGAGCGCTGAGATCGGGCTGGCGAAATTGTGGGAGCGAGCTTGCTCGCGAAATCTGTCGCGAGAAAGCTCGCTCCCACGCCGGCGCGCATTGAGCTGTGGATTTTGAAAGGAAGTAGAGATGACTGAGCGCGTAGCATTCGTAACCGGCGGCATGGGCGGCATAGGCACCGCCATCTGCAAACGCCTGGCGGCGAGCGGCAACAAGGTGGTGGCCAATTGCCTGCCGGGCTACGACAGAAAGGACGAGTGGCTGTCGCGCATGCGCGCGCAGGGCTACAGCGTGCATGCCGCCGAGGGCAATGTGGAGGAATTCGATTCCTGCGCCGACATGTTCTACCGCATCAGCTCCATCATCGGGCCGGTGGATATCCTGGTGAACAATGCCGGCATCACCCGCGATGGCGTGTTCAAGCGCATGTCGGAGTCCGACTGGTACGACGTGATCAACACCAACCTCAACAGTGTGTTCAACGTCACGCGCCAGGTGGTCGAAGGCATGACCGACCGCGGCTGGGGCCGGATCATCAACGTGTCTTCGGTCAATGCGCTGAAAGGGCAGTTCGGCCAGACCAATTATTCGGCGGCCAAGGCCGGCATGCATGGTTTTTCCAAGGCGCTGGCGCAGGAAGTGGTGAGAAAGGGCGTGACCGTCAATACCATATCGCCTGGTTACGTCGCGACCGAAATGGTGATGGCGATCCGCGAAGAGGTGCGTGAGCAGATCGTGTCCTCGATCCCGATGGGGCGCCTGGCGCAACCGGATGAAATTGCCGGACTGGTCGCCTACCTGGCCTCCGACGACGCCGGCTATATCACCGGCGCCAATATTTCCATCAACGGCGGACTGCATATGGCGTGATCTAGGTCATTTTTGACGCGCGTCAAATTGATGCCATAATCGCCCCCTAACATCATAAAAGGCGGTGTCGGACCGCCTCAATCAGAGGAGGGACAATCGTGACTATCGTGCCAAAGCGAATTGCAGTGATTACCGGTGGCATGGGCGGATTGGGCGAGTCGATCAGCACCAAGATGCATGAAGCCGGGTTTCGCGTAGTGGTGACGCATTCGCCGGGGAATACCAAGGTCGCGGCCTGGAACGCAGACATGAAAGCGCGCGGTTATGATTTTCAGCTGGTGCCGGTGGACGTGGCGGACTACGATTCCTGCCAGGCTTGTGTCGCGAAGATTCATGCCGATGTCGGACCGATTGATATCCTGGTCAACAACGCCGGCATCACGCGCGACATGACTTTCAAGAAAATGGGCAAGCCCGACTGGGATGCGGTGATGCGCACCAACCTCGACAGCGTGTTCAACATGACCAAGCCGGTGTGCGACGGCATGGTCGATCGCGGCTGGGGGCGCATCATCAACGTGTCTTCGGTGAACGGCTCCAAGGGCGCGTTCGGCCAAACCAATTATTCGGCGGCCAAGGCCGGCATGCACGGTTTCACCAAGGCGCTGGCGCTCGAAGTTGCGAAAAAAGGCGTCACCGTGAACACCATCTCGCCGGGCTATATCGGCACCAAGATGGTGACCGCGATTCCGAAAGAGATTCTGGACAGCAAGATCATTCCGCAGATTCCGGTGGGGCGCCTGGGCAAGCCGGAAGAGGTGGCGGGGCTGATTATTTACCTGTGCTCGGAAGAGGCCGCTTTCGTGACCGGCGCCAACATCGCCATCAACGGCGGCCAGCACATGCAATAGCAGTTGCCAAAGCTGCGGCGGAATGCACGGGATCTGTTATTCCGGGCACAGCGAGGAATCTGTTTTTTGGCCGTGGAAACAAGCCGGTGGGGCGTTTACTGCGGCGATGCCAGTCGATTTGTGCTACGCTGCAACAAATGAAAAAGCCCCGCCTGGAATTGGCGGGGCCGGTGTTTTGATGCGGGGCGGAATTACTTCTTGTCGACCTTGAACATGCCGGCGGTCGCGGCCTTGATGCTGGCTTCGGACAGTTCGGCGAATTGCTTGGTTGCGCGATTGAGGCTGTCCATCATGGCATTGGTTGCAGCAAGGCTGGACTTGAATGCGGCAGCGGCCACCTCGGCGCCGGGTGCGCCCTTGGCGAGTTGTTCGGCGCCGGCGGCGGCTTCCTTGTTGATGCGCGAATTCTGCGCCTCGCCGAGCTTGGTCAGCTGGGCCTGCGTATGGCTGACGATCTCGTAAATGTTTTGGGCGTAGCTGGCGGTCTGCTGCATGTTCGCCTGCGCGATTTTTGTGCGGAGTTCGGTCAGTTCCTGCGGATCGCTGATGGCAAGCAGGTCGCGCGTGTTCTTGCCGGCCTGTTCGAGCGCGTTGCGCGCAGCTTCGAGATTGAGTTTCAGCAGTTGTTCGGCGCCGGCAAGGCTGGTCTTGGCGTAGTTCAGCGTCGATTCCAGGGCGGCTTTTTGCCAGGCTGCCAATTGTTCGTTGGGGTTGGCCATCGTGGGCTCCTAGGTTGGGAAACTGTGGTCAGACGAGTCGGAAGGCTAGTAATGCTGCAATGCAACAACGATCGATTGTACTCGAACAGCCCCAAAAGTCAAGAGGAATGCTGCAATGCAACATAAGAGGGAAACGGCACAAAATCAACCGGATAACGCTGGTACTGGCGCTGCCGACACGCCGCGGCTGATCAAGAAATATCCGAATCGGCGCCTCTACGACACACAGACCTCGAGCTACATTACCCTGGCCGACGTGAAGGAACTGGTGCTCAAGCACGGCCAGTTCCAGGTCGTCGATGCCAAGACCAACGAGGATCTGACGCGCTCCATCCTGCTGCAGATCATTCTCGAAGAAGAAGCGGGCGGCATGCCGATGTTCACTTCCGATCTGCTATCGCAGCTGATCCGCTTCTACGGCAACGCGATGCAGGGCATGGTGGGCAACTACCTGGAGAAGAACATGCAGACCTTCGTCCAGGTGCAAAAGCAGCTGCAGGAGCAGTCGCGCGCAATGTACGGCGACAACACCAAGATCAACAAGGACCTGTGGGCGCAGTTCATGAATTTCCAGGGTTCGGCGCTGCAGGGCATGATGTCGGCCTACATGGACCAGAGCAAGAACGTGTTCATGCAAATGCAGGAGCGCCTGCAGGACCAGACCAAGAACATGTTCACCGGCTTTCCCTTTCCCGGTTTCCCCGGGCAGGCGGTACCGCCGAAAAAGGACGAGGGCGACAAGTCCTGAAGTTCCGCTGTTGTGGGAGCGGCGCCCTCGCCGCGATATGTGCCATGACCAAGCATCGATCGGCCCGAGGGCGGGCCTCCTACATTTCCTGCAATAGATGACTACTGTCCCCAAAGTCGGATTCGTTTCGCTGGGCTGCCCCAAGGCTCTGGTCGATTCCGAGCGCATCCTGTCGCAGCTGCGCGCCGAGGGCTATGCTATCTCGCCCTCCTATGCCGCAGCCGACATGGTCGTGGTCAATACCTGCGGCTTCATCGATGCGGCGGTGGCGGAGTCGCTCGACGCCATCGGCGAGGCGCTGGCGGAGAACGGGCGCGTGATCGTCACCGGCTGCCTCGGCGCCAAAGGCGACATCGTGCGCAAGACCCATCCGAAGGTGCTCGCCGTCACCGGGCCGCATGCCGCCGACGCGGTGATGCAGGCGGTGCACAAGCATCTGCCGCGCCCGCACGATCCCTATACCGACCTGGTGCCGCCGCAGGGCGTGCGCCTCACGCCCGCGCATTACGCCTATCTGAAAATCTCGGAAGGTTGCAATCACCGCTGCACCTTCTGCATCATTCCCTCGCTGCGCGGCGATCTCGCCAGCCGGCCGATAGGCGAGGTGATGCAGGAGGCGGAGAACCTGGTGAAGGCCGGGGTGAAAGAACTATTGGTGATCTCGCAGGACACCAGCGCCTACGGCGTGGATGTGAAATACCGCACCGGCTTCTGGCAGGGCCGCCCGCTGAAGACGCGCATGAGCGAACTGGTGCGCGCGCTGTGCGCGCTCGGCGGCACGACGGCGGATCTGTGGGTGCGGCTGCATTACGTCTATCCCTATGCGCATGTGGACGAGGTGATTCCGCTGATGGCCGAAGGCAGGCTGCTGCCCTATCTCGACGTGCCGTTCCAGCACGCCAGCCCGCGCATCCTCAAGCTGATGAAGCGGCCAGCCTCCGGCGAAGCCAATCTGGAGCGCATCCGCGCCTGGCGCGCGATCTGCCCCGAGCTCAGCATCCGCAGCACCTTCATCGCGGGCTTTCCCGGCGAAACCGAAGCCGAGTTTCGCCAGCTGCTGGAATTCCTGGAGGAGGCGCAGCTCGACCGCGTCGGCTGCTTCGCCTATTCCCCGGTGGACGGCGCGAAGGCGAACGCGCTGCCCGACCCGGTGCCGGCGGAGCTGCGCGAAGAGCGGCGCGCGCGCTTCATGCAGGCGCAGGAAAAAATCAGCCGCAAGCGCCTGAAGCGAAAAATCGGAATGACGCTGAAAGTGCTGGTGGATTCGGTGGAGAAGCAGGGTGCGGTGGCGCGCTCGGCCGCCGATGCACCGGAGATCGACGGCATGGTCCACATTGCCGGCGGCGCGGCGCTGAAGCCGGGCGCCTGGGCCAAGGTGAAAATAGAGCGCGCCGATGCGCATGATTTGTGGGGCCAGCTGGTTCAATAGAAGGGAGTCTGAACGATATGGAATACAGAAAACTTGGGAACAGCGGGCTGAGAGTGTCTCCTATCTGCCTCGGCACGATGATGTTCGGTGATCGCACCGAAGCGATCGAAGCCGGGCGCATTGTCGATTCCGCGCGCGCCGCCGGCGTCAATTTCATCGATAGCGCCGATGCCTATGCCAAGGGCGAATCCGAGCGCATCACCGGCAAGCTGGTGGCGGGCGATCGCGCGCAATGGGTGATCGCGACCAAGGTCGGCAACCCCATGGGCAGGGGGCCCAACGAGCGCGGCTTGTCGCGCGCCTGGCTGATGCGCGCCATCGACGCGAGCCTGCAGCGCCTCGGCACCGACTGGGTCGATATCTATTATCTGCATCTGGACGATGCGTCCACGCCGATCGAGGAAACGCTGGTGGCCATGGGGGAAATCATCGCTGCCGGCAAGGCGCGCTATTTCGGCGTTTCCAACTACCGCGCCTGGCGCATTGCGCAGATCGTGGAACTTTGCGGCAAGCTGGGGGTGCCGGCGCCGATCGTGAGCCAGCCCTACTACAACGCGATGAACCGCATGCCGGAAGCGGAGATCCTGCCGGCCTGCGCGAATTACGGTCTGGGCGTGGTGCCCTACAGCCCGCTTGCGCGCGGCGTGCTCACGGGCAAGTATGCGCCGGGCCAGCCGCCGGCCGCCGACACCCGCGCCGGGCACAAGGACAAGCGCATGATGGAAACCGAATTTCGCGAGGAATCCATGCTCATGGCGCAGAAGCTGAAGGCGCATGCAGAGCAGCGTGGAATGAGTGCAGGGCAGTTCGCGCTCAACTGGGTGCTCAACAACCGCATCGTCAGCTCGGTGCTGGCCGGGCCGCGCACCCTGGAACAGTGGACCGAATACCTGGGCGCGCTCGAGCATCGCTTTTCCGCGGAGGACGAAGCGCTGGTCGATTCCATGGTCAGGAGCGGGCACCCGTCCACGCCGGGCTATAACGATCCCAAGTATCCCCTTAGCGGACGGCCTGCATACGTTTGATCGCCCGACAGGCCGCGCCGGGGCCCTGCGCATAGACTAAAATCGCGTATTCAGCCGTTACGGAATTCTTGCCTTGCTGATTCCAGTCATCTTGTCCGGCGGTGCCGGCACCCGCCTGTGGCCGGTGTCGCGCGAAGCGCATCCCAAGCCTTTCATCGTCCTGCCCGACGGGCAGAGCCTGATGCAGAAGACGCTGTTGCGCGCCGCGGCCTTGAATCCTGCATCGATACTGACCATCACCAACCGCGACTATTTCTTCATCACGCGCGACGCTTACGCCGAAGTGGGGCTCGCCAAAGGCATCACGCTCGATTATTTGCTCGAACCCGTGGGGCGCAATACGGCGCCGGCAATCGCGGCGGGTGCGTTGAGGATACGTGAGCAGTTCGGCGATGCGGCGACGATGCTGGTGCTGCCCTCGGATCACCTGATCGCCGATGTCGCCGCTTTCGAAAGCGCGGTTCGCGCAGCGGAAAAGCTCGCCGAAGAGGGCTATCTGGTCACCTTCGGCATCGCGCCTGCGGGAGCGGAGACCGGGTTCGGCTATATCGAAGCCGACCAGTCGCGCCAGCTCAGCGGCGGTGGACTGGCCGTGCGCCGCTTCATCGAAAAGCCCGCGCGCGAGAAGGCGGAGGAATATCTTGCGGCGGGAGGCTATTACTGGAACTCGGGCATGTTCTGTTTTCGTGTCGGCGAATTTCTGGCTGAACTCGCGCGCAGCGCGCCCGAGGTTTCGCAAGCAGTGGCCGCCGCCTGGGAGGCGACGCCGCACGGCCAGGTCCCGCTGGTGATCGACCCGGAGGCCTTCGCCCGCATAGCCGACATCTCGGTCGACTATGCGGTCATGGAAAAGGCGGAACGCGTGGCCGTGGTGCCGGGGCGCTTCGACTGGAGCGACATCGGTTCCTGGCAGGCGCTGGGCGAGTTGCTCCCGGCCGATTCCGATGGCAATCGCGTCCAGGGCGAGGTCATGCTGGTCGACAGCAGGAATTGCTTCGTACAGAGCGAAGACCGGCTGGTCGCCGCTTTGGGGGTGCAGAACCTCCTGATAGTGGACACGCCCGACGCCTTGCTGGTGGCCGACCGCAGCCGCGCGCAGGACGTGAAGACCGTCGTCCAGCGCCTCAAGGCGGAGGGCCACGAAAGCGCGCGCCTGCACCGTACCGTGCATCGGCCCTGGGGCACCTACACCGTGCTCGAGGAAGGGCCGCGCTTCAAGATCAAGCGCATCGTGGTCAAACCCGGCGCCTCTTTGTCGCTGCAATACCACCATCGCCGCAGCGAGCACTGGGTGGTGGTATCGGGCACCGCCCGGATAGTGAATGGCGAACGCGAAATCGATTTGCACGCGGACCAATCGTCGTATATTCCCGCCGGCACTGCGCACCGCCTCGCCAACCCCGGGGAAGTCGCCTGCGTCATGATTGAAGTGCAGAGCGGCGACTACCTGGGGGAAGACGACATCGTACGGCTCGAAGACAATTACGGAAGGAAGTAAGCTGACCATGGTCAAAGTCGCGCTGGTTACGGGGATCACGGGGCAGGACGGCGCCTACCTGGCCGAACTCCTGCTCGACAAGGGCTACGTCGTGCATGGCATCAAGCGCCGCACTTCGCTGATCAACACCGACCGCATCGACCACCTGTACCAGGATCCGCACGAGGCCAATCGCCGCTTCATACTCCATCACGGCGACCTCACCGATTCATCGAACCTGGTGCGCATCATCCAGCAGACCCAGCCGGATGAGATCTACAATCTCGCGGCGCAAAGCCACGTGGCCGTCTCGTTCGAGGAGCCGGAATACACCGCTAATTCGGATGCGCTCGGCACGCTGCGCCTGCTCGAGGCGATCCGCATCCTCGGGATGGAAAAGAAGACGCGCTTCTATCAGGCGTCCACCTCAGAGCTATACGGCCTGGTGCAGGAGACGCCGCAGAAGGAAACCACGCCGTTCTACCCGCGCAGCCCCTACGGCGTGGCCAAGCTCTACGCCTTCTGGATCACCGTCAACTACCGCGAGGCTTACGGCATCTACGCCTGCAACGGCATACTGTTCAACCACGAATCGCCGGTGCGCGGCGAGACGTTCGTGACGCGCAAGATCACGCGCGCGCTCGCGCGCATCAAGCTCGGCCTGCAGGATTGCCTCTACCTCGGCAATTTCGACGCCAGGCGCGACTGGGGGCATGCGCGCGATTTCGTCCGCGCGATGTGGATGATGCTGCAGCAGCCGCAGCCCGAAGATTTCGTCATCGCGACCGGTGAGCAGCACAGCGTGCGCGAATTCGTTGCCGCGGCGGCGGCAGAGCTTGGCCTGCGTATCACGTGGAAAGGAAGCGGCAAGGACGAAAAAGGCCACGACCCCGAGGGCCGCTGCATCGTCGCTGTCGATCCGCGCTATTTTCGTCCGACCGAAGTGGATTCGCTGCTGGGCGATGCGGCCAAGGCCAAAGCCAGGCTGGGCTGGACACCGGAAGTGACCTTCCAGGAACTGGTGGCCGAGATGGTGCACGCGGACCTGCGATCGGCCGAGCGCGATGCGCTAATCAAGAGCCACGGCCACAAGGTTTTCGACCGCAACGAGTAATGGACAAAGACTCCAAAATCTACATTGCCGGTCACCGTGGACTGGCCGGTTCCGCGATCCTCAGGCAACTCGAACTAAAGGGCTATCGCAAGCTGGCATTGCGCGCCCATGCCGAGCTGGAACTCACCGATCAGGCTGCGGTGCGCGGGTTTTTCGAACGGGAACGGCCCGAGTATGTGTTCCTCGCTGCCGCCAAGGTCGGCGGCATTGTCGCCAACAGCAGCTATCCGGCCGAATTCATCCACAGCAATCTTGCGGTGCAGACGAATGTGCTGCACGAATCCTGGCGCATCGGCGTAAAGCGGCTGCTGTTCCTCGGATCGTCCTGCATCTATCCGCGCGACTGCCCGCAGCCGATGAAGGAAGAATATCTGCTCACCGGCCCGCTGGAATCGACCAATCGTCCCTATGCCGTCGCCAAGATCGCGGGCATCGAGATGTGCTGGTCCTACAACCGGCAGTACGGGACCAATTTTCTCGCGGCGATGCCGACCAATCTGTACGGGCCGGGCGACAGCTACGACTTGAACAATTCGCATGTGTTGCCGGCGCTGATCCGCAAGATGCACGAAGCGATGAAGGCCGGCGCAGGGGAAGTCGTCATCTGGGGCAGCGGCGCGCCGCTGCGCGAATTGCTCTACAGCGAGGACATGGCCGAAGCCTGCGTGCACCTGCTCGATCTTCCGTCGGCGGAATTCTCGAAACTGATCTCCGGGCGCGAGCCGCCGCTGGTGAACATCGGCTACGGCGAGGACCAGAGCATCGCGGAACTCGCGCACACGGTCGCGCGTGTGGTCGGTTTTCGCGGCAAGCTGCGCTTCGACACCAGCAAGCCCGACGGCACGCCGCGCAAGCTGCTCGACTCCGGCCGCATCAAGGCGTTGGGCTGGAAGCCGCGCACGCGCCTGGATGAGGGCATCGCCCTGGCATACAAGGATTTCCTCAGCCGCTACGCCGGCTGACTCGGGCGCGAGCCGGCGACTGCGCCGGCCCTCGGCGTCCTTGCGTCCCTCAGGCCCCGGGCGCGCTTTCCTGCAGCTCGGCGCGCTGCTGCCGCTCCGACATCTGCTGGTGCGTCGCAATGTAAATCCCGCTCGCCATGATCACCGCCATGCCGACCAGCGACCAGTGGTCGGGAAAATGACCGAATACCAGGTAGCCGGACAGGCTTACCCAGATCAGCTGGGTGTAGCTGAAGGGCGCGAGCCTGGACGCGGGCGCATAGTCGTAGGCTTTGATCAGGACCAGGTGGCTCAGGCCGCCGATGATGCCGATGACGACGAGCAGCAGCCAGTGTACCGCGCTGTGCGGCCAGACCCAGACATAGGGCAGAGAGAAGGACATCAGCACACTGCCGACCATGCCCGAGTAGAAGATCGAGGTGTAGGGGCTCTCCAGATTGGCGAGTTTGCGCGTCAGGATCTGGTAGCAGGCGAAACTGGCGGCGCAGCACAGCGGCAGCAGCGATGCCCAGCTGAATATGCCGCTGCCGGGGCGGATGATGATGAGCACGCCGAGGAAGCCACCCGCGACCGCGAACCAGCGCGCCGTGTCCACCTTCTCCTTCAGAAAGAATGCGGCCATCAGCGTCACCAGCACCGGCGCGATGAAGGTGATCGACGAGGTCTCGGCCAGCGGCATTTGCTTGATCGCGAACACGAAGAACAGGGTCGAGCCGGCGAGCATCAGGCCGCGCACCAGTTGCACGCCCAGGCGCCGGGTGCGCACCAGCCCCAGGCCGAGGCGCGGGCCGAGCACGACCAGCACCAGCAGCATGTGGAAGAAATAACGCGCCCAGACGATTTCCGGCACCGGGTAGAAGACGGACAGATACTTGGAGATCGTGTCCATGACGACGAACAGCGCAACCGCCGTCATGATCAGTACCGGGCCGCGCGGTGAGCGCGTGTGCGCGGTCGCGGCCGCGCTCACAGACACCGGGAATGGAATTGCAGGTTCACGACGGGCGAATTATAACCGTCTTTGTGGGAGGCTCGGCCCAGGGCCGATCGGTGTTCGATCCTGGCAATGGTCGGGGCGAGGGCGCCCCTCCTACAAGAACGGAGCCGCTCCTGCGGGAACGGCGTCGCTCCGACGCAAACCCTAGATTAGCTTCAAGGGTAGCGCCGCGCGCCCGGCAAAGCGCGCGCCGGCACCGAGCAGCTCCTCGATGCGCAGCGCCTCGTTCCACTTCGCCATGCGCTCGCCGCGCGCGAACGAACCGACCTTGAGCTGGCCCGCGTCCCAGCCGGTGGCGAGGTGCACGATGCTCACGTCCTCGGTCTCGCCCGAGCGCGCCG
>JAAOZY010000268.1 GCA_012274205.1 Betaproteobacteria bacterium | reverse complement strand
GCTCGCGCTGCCCAGCCTGGTGGGCAATATCGCCGAGCCGCTGATCTGGCTGGTGGCCTTCGGTTACGGTCTGGGCGCCCTCGTGGGCGAAGTGAAGGTAGGCGGCGCCGCCGGGCCGGTCAAGGTGCCCTACATTCTGTTCCTGGCCAGCGGTTCCATCTGCATGAGCGCAATGAATGCCGCCAGCTTCGAAGCGCTCTACTCCGCGTTTTCGCGCATGCATGTGCAGAAGACCTGGGACGGCATCCTCAATGCGCCGGTGCTGCTGGACGACATCGTGCTCGCTGAAATGCTGTGGGCGGCATTCAAGGCGCTGTTCACCATCACCGCCATATTAGGCGTGATGCTTGCCCTCGGGATCAGCCACAGCCCCAAGCTGCTGCTCGCCTGGCCGGTGCTGCTCGGCGCCGGCATCACCTTCAGCAGCATCGCGCTGATCTTCAACGCCCTGGCCAAGGGCTACGATTTCTTCACCTACTATTTCACCCTGTTCCTGACGCCGATGATGTTTCTGAGCGGCGTGTTTTTCCCGCGCGAGCAATTGCCCGGTCTGGTGTACGAGCTTTCCAACTGGCTGCCCCTGACGCAGGCGGTCGAGCTGGTGCGCCCCTTGTTCATGGATCAATGGCCGCTGCACGCGCTGCAGCATCTGCTGATCCTGGCCGCGTACGCCTTGCTGGCTTTCTGGCTTGCGCTCGGACTCACACGCAGGCGATTCCGCAGTTGAGCAGGGCGCGATTGGCCCTATAATGGTGCCGCCGCGCCCGCGCGATCCCGCATCAGGCTGCATTGCATGTTCTACCTGAAGAAACTTCTTTCCTCCCTCGCCCTTCCGCCGTTCAGCCTGATCGCGCTTGCCTTGTTCGGGCTCTGGCTGTCGCGCAAGCACGCGCGCAGCGGCCGTGCGATTGCGGCCGTCGCCCTGCTCGCGCTGCTGGCCCTGTCGCTGCCGCCGGTCTCCGATGCGCTGGCGCGCAGCCTCGAAACCCAGCCACCGATATCCGCGCAAAAACTCGCGCGCGCCCAGGCGATCGTGATTCTCGGCGGCGGCAGCTATCCGGATGCGCCGGAATACGGCGGCGATACAGTCAGCGGCGCGAGCCTGGAGCGCGTGCGCTACGGCGTCTATCTGCAGAAACGCAGCAAGTTGCCCATCCTCGTCACTGGCGGCGCCCCATTCGGCGGCCGGCCGGAAGGCGAGCTCATGCAGGAAACCATAGAGCGCGAATTTCAGGGCCAGGTGAAATGGGTGGAAGCCGCTTCGCGCGACACAGCGGAAAACGCCCTCTATTCGGCGGCCATGCTCAAGGCAGCGGGCATTTCGCGCATCGCCCTGGTCAGCAACGGCTGGCATCTGCCGCGCGCCATCGAACTGTTCCAGCGCCAGGGGCTGGAAGTCCTGGGCGCGCCGACCGGTTTCACCACGGACTCGCCCTTGCTGTTCGCGGAGGCGCTGCCCTCGGCCGGGGCGCTTTCCGACAGCAGTATCGCGCTGCACGAATGGCTGGGCCTATTGGTACAGCGCCTGATGCACGCGCTGGCCGGCCAAGCGTAGCATTCCAACTCAAACCAGGGAGTCAAAAATGACCCAAGCGATCAACATCCAGTTCACCCGCTTTTCCGCGTTCTACTCGCCGCTGATCGCGACCATCGCGGGCGGTTTCCTCAAGGAGGAAGGCCTCGAGCCCCAATATTCGATTGCACCGGTGGGCAAGTCGGCGATCGCCGGACTCGTCGATGGCAGCGTGCAGGTGGCGCAGTCGGCGCCCTCGCAGGGTTTCAACCCGCTCGAAAAAGGACAGCAGCCGCCGGCGGTGCATTTTGCGCAGGTCAACGAGAAAGACGGCTTCTTCATTACCGCGCGCAAAGCCGACCCCGATTTCAGCTGGGACAAACTCAAATCGGGCAAGGTCCTGGTCGATCACGGCGTGCAGCCGCTGGCGATGTTCAAGTACGCCTGTTTCAAGCGCGGGCTGGACTGGAAATCGCTCGACATCGTCGATGCCGGCATGGATAGCATGGACCAGGCTTTCCGCAAGGGCACGGGCGACTATATCCACCAGCAGGGCCCGGCACCGCAGCAACTGGAGCACGACGGCATCGGCCACGTGGTTGCATCGCTGGGCGATGCGATCGGCCCGCTTGCGTTTTCCAGCCTTGCGGCGACGCGCGAATGGCTGGCGACGGACGCGGCGAAGCGCTTCACCCGCGCTTACCGCAAGGCACGCGCCTGGCTGATCGCAACGCCGGCGGCGAAAGTCGCCGCGGTCGAGGCTGCGTTTTTTCCCAACATCGACCGCGCCGTGCTGACGCAGACCATCGCGACCTACCAGAAGCTCGGCAACTGGACGCCGCACGTTGAAATCACACGCCCCGCCTTCGAAGTCACGCTGGACGTATTCGAATATGCCGGCTTGATCACCAAGCGCCACAAGTACGAGGACGTGATCGCGCAACCGCCCGCCTGATCGCCACGCCACGGGCGGATCGAGCCCGGCGCGCAGCAGCCGCCTTCAGGGCACGTCGACGATGTCGCCTTCGGGCCCCTCGTGGTGCGGATGCGGCTCATGCGCCACCTGTACCGGCTCGCCGCGCACCGGCACTGTCCGCGACAGAAACTCGATCACCGCGTTACCGAAGATATCGTTGCGATCCCCGGCCACCATGTGTGCCGCACCGGTGACGTTGACGTACTCGGCGCGCGGGCACAGCTGCAGGAACTCCTGCGCCCCTGCTTCGCTCAATACGTCGGACAAGCCGCCGCGCACCAGCAGCGTGGGCAGCGCCAGTCTTGTCGCGCAGGCCTCGAGCCGCGCGTGGCGTTTTCCCAGATCCCGCTTTGCCGGCCGGAAACGCGGATCCCAGTGCCAGCGGTACTTCCCGTCCGCGCCGAGCCGGATATTCTTGGCCAGGCCGTCGAGATTCCTCGGGCGCTTGCGGTGGGGCTGGTAGTTGGCGATCGCCTCGGCCACTTCGTCCAGCGTGTTGAATCCTTCCGGCTTCTGGCTCATGAAGGCTTGGATCTTGTTCACGCCTTCGGTCTCGATGCGCGGGGCGATGTCGACCATGATCAGCGCAGTCGCATCGACGTGGTCCTCTCCGACCGCGACCAGGCTGGTCCCGCCGCCCATCGATGCGCCGACCAGCACCGGACGCCTGCCGCCCAGCGCCGCGACCACGCGCTTCAGATCCTCGACCATGACGTCCTGCCCGTAGAGCCCGTCGGGGGCCCAGTCCGAATCGCCGTGGCCGCGCGCATCGAAGGCGATGGCCCAGTATCCCGCCGCGCCCAGCAGTTCGCCCGCTCCCTTCCATGCGTGGCGCGTCTGGCCGCCGCCGTGCTGCAGCAGCACCAGCGGCCCGCGCGGATCGCCCCAGGAATCGCCCGCTATAGTGACTCCGCCTGCGCCGTTCCAGAAGTGCATCGGCTCCGGTGTGCCCGGAAGCCTGGCACCTGCGCTCATTGCGTGTTCGCGTTGAAGGCGCAGCTGCCCGGACCGCCAGGATTGCCGCAGCTCTGGCAGGACGCGGGAAATTCGGCCTGAGACGAGGCCGCGACGGAAATCGTCGCGAACGCCGAAAGCTTCTTGCGCAGGTCGGTGCTGCTGCACGCAGGGCAATCCGGGACGACGGCCGAATTGCGCACCAGCTTCTCGAACTCCTTGCCACAGGCGGCACATTGGTACTCGAATATGGGCATGTCTCTTTCTCCGATCGATTGAACCGATGGCTGGATGCGTAGCCGCAGCAGAAACCGGCGCCGGCCGGCGCCGTTGACTATTTCCCGCGTGCGTCGCGCACCACTTTTCGCAGGGCGAGGACGCGCTTGAAGCAGTCCGGGCAGACGTAGCGTATGCCGCTGCCGAGCTGATTGCGCGACAGCGGGCGCATGCTCGCCGCTTCGACCAGGCGCCGGCATTCCGGGCACACCTTGATTTTCGAAGGGTCTTTACCCATGTTCGCGCCCCGGCGCATCGATCCAGCTTGTCATAGCCGACTATCTTATCCTTTTCCGGCATCGCCTGTTTCGCGCACAACTGGCATATGCTGTGGACACGTTCCAATCGGCCGTCCGGCAGTCCCGGTCGGCCGCAGCAAGATACGGGCGCAAGCGCGTCTTCAACGCCCGGTCGGGACCAATAGGAGATAGTCCATGCCTAGCGATACCCTTGCGCGACTGCAGCTGCCCAAGCGCGCATTCGCCGTCGTGCTCGCCGGAGGGCGCGGCACGCGCCTGAAGCAACTCACGGACCACCGCGCCAAACCCGCCGTGTATTTCGGCGGCAAGTTCCGCATCATCGACTTTACCCTGTCGAATTGCCTCAATTCCGGCATCAGGCAGATCGGCGTCGCCACGCAGTACCAGTCGCACAGTCTGCTGCGCCACCTGCAACGGGGCTGGTCCTTCCTCAAGACCGAAATGAACGAATTCATCGATCTGCTGCCGGCGCAGCAGCGCGTGGACGAGACCAGCTGGTATCGCGGCACTGCGGACGCGGTGTTCCAGAACCTCGACGTCATCCGCAGGAAGCGGCCGCAGTTCATTGTGGTACTGGCGGGCGACCATGTCTACAAGATGGACTACTCGCTGCTGCTGACCGATCACGTCGAGCGCGGTGCGCCCTGCACCGTCGCCTGCATCGAAGTGCCGGTCGCGGAGGCCACCGGCTTCGGCGTGATGGCGGTGAACCGTTCGCGCCGCATCACCGATTTCGTCGAAAAACCCGCGAATCCGCCGGCGATGCACGACAAACCGGACCGCGCGCTGGCGAGCATGGGCGTCTATGTGTTCAATGCACAGTATTTGTACGACGCGCTCGAGCAGGATCTCGCCAATCCGGACTCCAATCACGATTTCGGCCGCGACATCGTGCCGCGCGCGGTGCGCAACGGCGAGGCGGTCGCCCACCCGTTCGGGCAAAGCTGCGTCGCCAGCGATTCCGGCCAGCCCTACTGGCGCGATGTCGGCACCATCGACGCCTACTGGGAGGCGAATATCGACCTGACGGCAATCGAACCCCAGCTGGACATGTACGACAGCAACTGGCCGATCCTGACCTATCAGGAACAGCTGCCTCCGGCCAAGTTCGTGTTCAATCAGGAAGGCCGCCGCGGCATGGCTGTCGATACGCTCGTCTCCGGCGGCTGCATCATCTCCGGCTCCGCGGTGGAGCGCTCGGTGCTGTTTTCCAAGTGCCGCGTGAACTCCTACTGCAAATTGCAGGAAGCCGTGCTTCTGCCCGAAGTCACCGTGGGACGGCACTCGCGCCTCACCCGGGTGGTGATCGACCACGGCTGCCACATCCCCGAGGGAATGGTGATCGGCGAGGATGCTGTCGAGGACGCCAGGCGCTTCGAGCGCACCGAGAAGGGTGTCACGCTGGTCACGCGCGACATGCTCAACCGCCTCGGCTGAGGCCGGCGGCAGCGCCGACCGCGTCATACCTGCGCTATGATCCATCCCCCGCGCGCGCAATTCTGCCAGCGCGCAACCGAACCGAGGAGCCCCCATGCCGCATGAACTGATCGAGACCGTGACCGAGCGCGTGGCGACACTCACGCTCAATCGCCCCGACCGGCTCAACGCACTCTCGACGCCGATACTCGACGGCCTGCTCGAGGCCCTGCCGCGGCTTGCGTCGGACCCGAATGTCGCGGTCGTCGTCCTCACCGGCGCCGGCCGCGGTTTCTGCGCCGGCGGCGACGTCAAGAGCATGGCCGAAGGCAGCAGCCAGCTGGGCCTGGACGATGCGGTGCAGCGCCTGCGCGGCCGCATGGAAGTATCGCGCCTGCTGCACGAAATTCCGAAACCGACCATCGCCATGATCAACGGACCCGCCGCCGGCGCCGGGCTGGCGATGGCACTCGCCTGCGACTTGCGCGTGGCGTCGGAGTCGGCGCGCCTCATTACCGCCTTTGCCAAAGTCGGGTTTTCCGGCGACTTCGGCGGCAGCTATTTTCTATCCAAGCTCGTTGGCACCGGAACAG
>JAAOZY010000267.1 GCA_012274205.1 Betaproteobacteria bacterium | reverse complement strand
GTAAAGGCGTCGGCCCAGGTCTTCTCCACGTCGAGCGCAAGCGCATAGGGGAGGAATTTCGCGAACTCTTCGGCGGTACGCGGCGGCAGCTTCAGCCGCGCGAGATCGTCTTTCTCGGCCACGCTGAGGTATTGGCGCAGGCCTTCGACCTCGTCCTCGAGCTTGCGCCCCTCGGCCGTGTAGGCGGGCAGCCAGCGCGAGAACAGGTAAAGGATGAGCGCCATGCCGGCGGCTCCGCCGATGAGGACCGCATCGGCGGTGCGATTGACAAAAGCATAGCCAAAGGTGATGAATGCGATCATGCCGCCCAGGAACAAGGAGCCGCGGTTGTGCGAAAACAGACTGTCGCGGTAATGCCTCTGCAGCAGGCCCTCCAGATCGGCGCGGGCCACTTGCACCGCGCGGTCGTAGGTGCGGCCGATTGTGACTGTGCCTTGCAGCGGCACCAACGTCGCCAGCGCCTGTTCGCCGGGTAACAGTTCGACCGCTTTGCCGGTACGCTCGATGGTGTAGGCAGCGCCCTCCTGGCGAATCCTGAGGAAGCCGCGCTGGCCCAGCCCGAGCAGCGCCGCCGCGAAACAGCGGGTGTCGCACTGCATGCGGTCGAGATAGCGCGTTCCCGCGGGCCCGAGCCCCGTAGGCGCTTCGTAGCGCGGGAACACCGGTCCCTTGCGCGGATCGCGCCCGACCACCCACCAGCGCCAGGAAAGGAAGGCAAGCAGCAGCAAGACCCCCGCAGCGCCCGCCACTTCGCCCTCGTTGTCGTGCGCCCAGCGGGCCAGCGGCTGCCACCAGGGCGGCGGCGCCACCACGCCCTTGGGAAAGGACAGGACGATGGTCAGCCCCTCGTGCGGCGCCAGTGCCTGCGTGGTGCGAAACTCGGCGCCGCCGTCGCGCACCTTCGCCGTGTACGCGCGGCCTTTCGCACCGAAGGCGCCGGTGTAGGCCTCGGCTTTCAATTGTGCCGCCGGCACCGCGCGCGGCAGGCTGACATCGGCGGACACGCTGTCCATGGCGAAGGTCCAGCCGTTGCCGTTCACGTTCCAGTAGAGTTCGTCGTGATCGGCAAAGAAGCCGAGCTGGTAGCGCGTGCGGTAGCTGATTTCGTAGCTGTGCAGGCCATGCGGGAGCAGCACGCCTGGATTGCCGATCTGCACGCGCACGCCGTTGACCAGGGGACCCACATTCCATGATTCGGCATTGCCGTCGCGTTTAACCGAGACCACCTCGAATGGAACGCTCACGCGCCGCCCGAGCCGGTCGCGGTAATCGGTGGGGAAGTCGCGCAGGATGCCGCGTTTTATCGAACGTCCCTCGACCTGTGCCTCTATGGTTTCGGTTACGCCGAGTTCGCCCTGAGCTCCGATCTGTATCGTGCTGTGGAACGAAACGATGCGCTCCCGTGCCTGCGCCTGCGCCTCGGCTGCCCGCGCCAGCGCCTGCGTCCTTGCCTGCGCCAGCGCCTGTGCGCGCGCCAGCGCCTGTGCGTGCGCTTGCGCCTGTGCCCGCGCCCGCTCTGCCGTCTGCGCGCGCTCTGCCGCCCGCAGCAGCGCATCGGCCGTTGACTGCCCCGCTTCCCGCGTCAACGCCTGTTCCCGCACCTTGGCCTGCTCCGGCGCTGTTGTCCGCAGGCGCATGACCTCCCCCACCTTTGCCCACAGACGCTGGGCATCCGCGTACGACAGCGCCTTGATCCGCGTCGCATCCTCCAATGCCTGCGCCCTTGCATGCTCCTGCGCCCGCGCCTGCTCCGGCGTGTGCTCTTGCTGCTGTGCCTGCGCCGCGAACACGAACGCGAACAACAAGACGAACAGGCAGGCGCTGCGCTTCATAGCGCCACCTTCACCGCTTCGCGCCCGTCGGTCTCGAAGAAGGGCAGCGGCGCAAAGCCGAAGGCGCGCGCCACGATCACATCGGGGAAGGACTCGAGCCGGTTGCGGTACTGGTTCACTGCGCCGTTGTAAAAGCGCCGTGCATGCTCGAGCTTGTCCTCGGTATCGACCAGCCTGGACGAAAGCTCGCGGAAGTTCGCATCGGCCTTGAGCTGCGGGTAGTTCTCCTGCAGCAGCAACAGCTGCTTGAGCTTCGCGCCCAACTCACGCTCGGCGCCGAAACGCGCCGCGGCTGGCTGCGGCCCGAAGCCGAGCGCATGAGTGCGCAGTTCGGTGACCGCGGTCAGGGTCGCCTTTTCGTATGCGGCGTAGGCGCGCACGGCCTCGACCAGCGGCGGCACCAGATCAGCGCGGCGCTTGAGCTGCACGTCGATGTCGGCGTAGCCCTCGCGCGCAAGGTTGCGCTCGGCGACCAGGCGATTGTAGATCCACGCGCCCGCGGCGAGCACAAGTGCGCCCAGCCCGAGCATGAGCCAGGCGGCCGCGCTCATGCAATGCACTCAACGCGTTTGCGCATTTGCTACCTTCCCCGTCCAGCGCAGGATTTCGTCCAGTGCGGCGATGGGGGCTTCGCGGTGGCTCGAGTTCGGTTCGTAAAACGCATTCAGCGGATTGGCCGGAAGGCGCTGGTACAGCGGAATGTTCGCCCGGCGCAGTGCCGGATAATCGTTCTTCGCGACCATCCACAGGACCGGCGTTTGCGGCTTGAGCAGGGCCACCGCGGCAGAGAGGTTCATGGCGCCTTCGGGATCGAACCAGTCGAGATAAATGGCGGCCTTGGCAAGAACGGGGGTAGTCCCGCGACTGCCTTCGTAGTCGAGGAAATTCAGCTTGTCCTCGCCCTTGCCGGCGGCGACCGCAGCACGCGCGCGCGCCACCGATTCGCCCAGTTTGTCGCGGAATACGGCGCCCCCGGTGCTTCCGCCCGGCGCGATCGCGATCACGCCGTCGAGCGCATGCCTGCCGGCAAAGTAGACCGCGAACGCGCCGCCCTGGCTATGTCCTGCGACGAACAGCTTTTGCGCGCCCTTGTCGCGCAGGCCGGCGAGGGCGGCCTCGACTTCCTGCTCCGCCTGCTTGACGCCGACATCGTATTCGCGCCTGCCTGACCAGGGCATTTCCAGATTGGCTACCAGATAGCCCTTGGCGGCGAGCGCCGAAGCGAGATCGGACACCAGCCGGTCGGGCGAACCGCCCTTGCCGTGCATGATCACGATGCCGATGGCCGGGGGCTCGGCCAAGGCAATAGGTGGCAACGCGAATCCCGCCGCAAAGAGCACGAACAGCAGCAACGCTCGAATCAGGCGGGCCATGTCGGTCTTCCTTCGGGACATCGAAAATTTACCGCACCAGTGCGCCGCAATTTAGCACAACGCGCCCGCGGCGCAATACCAGCACGCCTTAGCGGCCGCCCGCGAGATCGATGAAGCTGCCGGTCGCGTAGGAAGCCTCGTCCGACAGCAGCCACAGGATGGCGGCGGCGACTTCCTCGGGGTGCCCGCCGCGCTGCATCGGCACGAACGCCTTGACGCGATCCACCCGGCCGGGCTCGCCGCCGCTGGCATGGATGTCGGTGTAGATGAAACCGGGGCGAACCGCGTTTACGCGTATGCCCTCGGTGGCGACTTCGCGCGCAAGGCCGATGGTGAGCGTGTCCACCGCACCCTTGGACGCGGCGTAATCGACGTACTCGCCCGCTGAGCCTATGCGTGATGCAGCCGATGACACGTTGACGATGGCGCCGCCGCTGCCGCCGTGACGGCTCGACATGCGCCGCACCGCTTCCCGGGCGCAGATGAAGCAACTGGTGACGTTCGCCGCCAAAATCCGGTTCAAGCGCGCCGCGTCCATATCCTCGACGCGCATCTGCGTTTCCAGAATTCCGGCATTGTTGACCAGTGCCGTGAGCGTACCGAATTGGCGGTCGACGGTCTCGAACAGGCGGACGACTTGCGCCTCGTCGGCGACATCGGCTGCGACGGCGATGGCGCGGCCGCCGCCGCCCTCGATTTCCGCGACCACGGCCTCAGCGGCTTGCCGGTTTTTCAGGTAGTTCACGCACACGGCATAGCCGCGCGCCGCGGCCAGCCGCGCGGTCGCTGCGCCGATGCCGCGGCTTGCGCCGGTGATCAGGATGACCTTCTTCATGTCGGCCGCAGCGCTTCCGTATCAGTGCAGAACGCCAATTTATCACAGGCCTGCGTGCCGGCCACCCGGCGGCACGCGGCAGGCGGTTAGAATGCGGCTTTCACCGAGGCGGATTCCCATGAGCTCCCGCACCGAAGGCGCGCCTTCAGAAAAGCTGCAGAACGCAATCGACTTCGCCATTGCGCACGAGGTCGGATGGAGCCGCGACACCAGCGGCACCTGGGGCGTGCACGCAGCGGACCCGCCGCCGTGGAACCGGCTGCTCGGACCGGTATCGCCGCGCGGACCGGTGTCCGGCGCGATCCGCCAGCGCGGCAGACTGCTCGCCAGCTGGGGCGAACCCGAGCGCGCCGATCTGACTTTCAGCGTGGCCAAGACCTACCTCGCTCTGCTCGCGGGCGTCGCCCATGATCGCGGCCTGCTGCCCGACGTGAACGAGCCGGTGGTCGCGCGCCTGCCGGGGATCGGCTTCGACAGCGTGCACAACCGCGGCATCACCTGGGCGCAGCTGCTGCAGCAGACCAGCGAGTGGGAGGGCGAATGCTTCGGCCTGCCCGATCAGGTCGATCGCTACCGCACGGTTCATTTCCAGCCCAATCCGGTTTCCGGCAAGAAGGGCGACGCGCGGCCGCTGCGCTCGCCCGGCAGCTACTGGGAATACAACGACGTGCGCATCAACCAGCTGTCGCTGGCGCTGCTGCATTTGTACCAGCGGCCGCTGCCGCAAGTGTTTGCCGAGACCATCATGCGCCCCCTGGGCGCGAGCGAGGACTGGCGCTGGGTCGGCTACGACCATGCCTGGATCGATCTGAACGGCGTCCGGGTGCAGTCGGTCCCGGGCGGCAGCCATTGGGGCGGCGGGGTCACGATCAGCAGCATGGACCAGGCGCGCATCGGCCAACTGCTGCTGGACGAAGGCCAGCACGAGGGGCGGCAGCTGATCTCTTCCGCATGGATACAGATGATGCGCAGGCCCTGCGCATTGGCACCGTTCTACGGCTTTCTGATCTGGCTCAATGGCGAGCGCAGCGTGTTCCCCAGCGTGAACGCGTCCAGCTATTTCGCCATCGGCGCGGGCGGCTCGATCACCTGGGTCGATCCGGAACGGCAGATGGTGGTGGTGGTGCGCTGGATCAATGCCGACCACGCCGATGCATTCTTCCGCGCCGTGGGCGAGGCGGTGGACGCGTCGGCCTGAGGCGGGCGACAACGCAGAACCCGTTGCAAAATGAATTTTGCAACGGTCTTACCTAGGGCAGTATGAGGGGATGGATCCCCTCATACTGCGACAGACTCTTACCCCTGCTGCAGCAACCGCATCATCGAGGCGCCGCTGAGTGAATGCGCCTGGCCGAAACCGGCGACAAAGCGCGCGCTTTCGGGGCGGATCAGGAACAGCGCGAAGTCGGCGAAGCCGAACATCGGCTCCGCGTCGGGAAAGCGCGCCAGATAGGCGGCCTTCAGCCCCGCTCGTTCCGGTGCGCCAGAAGCAATGCGCTGCGCCAGACCCTGTACTGAAACCCGCGCCAGCGCCAGCGGCGACTCATCCCCGTCCTCCGATCCCGCGATCATCAGGCCGACGTGCGCATCGGCGAGCATGTCTTTGGTATGCGCCGAGAGCTCGCTCACATGCACGATGAAACCGGCGCCATCGGGCGCCAGCGCATACGGAACCATGGAGACGAACGGCGCGCCCGCGCGCAGCGTGCCCAGCGCCGCCGTCCTGCGCTTGCGCACGAGCCGCGCCAGCTGAGCGCCCAGTTCGGCGTCCATCTTCCCGACTCCCGGTCGGCTACAGCCCGCGCGAAATCAGTTCGCGCATGACTTCCGAGGTGCCGCCGTAGATGCGCGACACGCGCGCGTCCACGAATGCACGCGCGATCGGGTACTCCATCATGTAGCCGTAGCCGCCGTGCAGCTGCAGCATGTCGTCCAGCCCTGTGCACAGCGTCTCGGTGGTGAACAGCTTGGCGATCGCCGCCTCTTCCACGCTCAGCTTGCGCCGCAGGTGCTCGGCCAGGTAGTAATCGACCATGATGCGCATCGCCGCCGCCCTGGATTTCAGGTCGGCCAGCTTGAACTTGGTATTCTGGAAATCGAACACGGTCTGGCCGAATACCTTGCGCTCCCTGGTGTAGCGTATGGTTTCTGCGAGCATCGCCTCCATCTTGGAGGCCGCGCCGATGGCGATGATGAAGCGCTCCTGCGCCAGTTCCTGCATCAGGTGGATGAAGCCCTTGTTCAACTCGCCCAGCAGGTTCGCCGCCGGCACGCGCACCTCGTCGAAGAACAGCTCCGCGGTGTCGGCCGCGTTCTGGCCGATCTTCTCCAGCTTGCGCCCTTTCTTGAATCCGGGCCGGTCGGCCTCGACCAGGAACAGCGACACGCCTTTGGCGCCGGCCGCGGGATCGGTCTTGGCCACGACCACCACCAGATCGCAGTTGAGGCCGTTGCTGATGAAAGTCTTGCTGCCGTTGATCACGAACTCATCGCCGTCTCTGACCGCGGTGGTGCGGATGGCTTTGAGATCGGAGCCCGCACCGGGTTCGCTCATGGCGATGGCGAGGATGCATTCCCCGCTCGCGCACTTGGGCAGCCAGCGGCGCTTTTGCTCCTCCGTGCCCAGGCGATGGATATAGGGCGCGATGATGTCCGAATGCAGATAGAAGCCCGGGCCGCTGATATTGGCCGTTGCCATTTCCTCGATCAGCACCGCGCAATGGCCGAAATCGCCGCCCCCGCCGCCGTATGCCTCGGGCAGCGAGGTGCATAGCAGCCCTTCCTTGCCGGCCTTGAGCCAGGTGCCGCGGTCGACGCAGCCGGCCGCATCCCATTCGGCCTGGCGCGGCAGGCACTCGCGCTCGACGAAGCGGCGCACGGTGGCGCGGAACATTTCGTGGTCTTCGCGATACACCGTGCGCGTGATCATCACTGGATTCCCCACGCTAGACGAACGCTTCGCCGGCCTTCGCCTTGGCGCGCACGATCGCCGGGCAGGCATAGCGCTCGCCGTATTTCGCCGCGAGTTGGTCCGCGCTCGCGGCGAATTTCACGAGACCTTCGGAGTTGATGAACTGCAGGGCCCCGCCGGCCCAGGCCGGGAAGCCGATGCCGAAGATCGAACCGATGTTGGCGTCGGCCACGCTTCGAATCACGCCCTCTTCGAAGCAGCGCGCGGCCTCGATCGCCTGGATATACAGTATGCGGTCCTTCAGTTCCTGCATGTCCCAAGTGGCGCCGGGCTGTTCGAACAGGCGCTTCAATTCTGGCCAGAGAAATTTCTCGCCGCCCGCGGGATATTCGTAGAAACCGCCGCCGCCGGCGCGCCCCGGACGCTTGAATTCGTCCACCATGCGGTCTACCAGCGCGAACGCAGGATGCTGCTTGTAGGCTTTGCCCTCGGCGGCCAGATCCGCCATCGCCTGCTTGCGCACCATTTGGGAGAGCTTCATCGACACCTCGTCGGCGATCGCGAGCGGACCGACCGGCATGCCGGCCTGGCGCGCGGCGTTTTCGATCACCGGCGCCGGGACGCCTTCGAGCAGCATCGCCTGGCCTTCGCTCACCCAGGTGCCGAACACGCGGCTGGTGAAAAAACCGCGCGAGTCGTTGACCACGATCGGCGTCTTGCCGATCTGCTGCACGTAGTCGAAGGCGCGCGCGAGGGTCGCGTCCGAGGTCTGCTTGCCGACGATGATTTCCACCAGCTGCATCTTGTCCACCGGCGAGAAGAAATGCAGGCCGATGAAACGCTCGGAATGCTGCGAAGCCTGCGCGAGGCCGGTGATCGGCAGGGTCGAGGTGTTGGAGGCGAACATCCCCTCGGGCGCAAGCTGCGGCTCCGCCTCTTTGGTGACCTGCGCCTTGAGTTCGCGGTTCTCGAACACCGCCTCGATGATCAGGTCGCACCCGGCAAGATCGTCGGCGCTTGCCGCAGGCTTGATCAGGTCCAGTGTCTGCTTCGCGCCGGCCTCGTCGATGCGACCCTGTTTGATGCGCTTCTGCAGCAGTTTGGCGCTGTAGGCTTTGCCCTTCTCAGCCTGCTCCAGACTCACGTCCTTCAGCACGCAGGGTATGCGGCGCGAGGCATTGGCCCAGGCGATGCCCGCGCCCATCATGCCGGCGCCGAGGATGCCCACTTTGGCGGCCTTGCTCTTGGGCGCGTCCTTCGGCCGCGAGGCGCCGGACTTGATCGTGTTGAGGTTGAAAAAGAACGCCGTGATCATATTGCGCGCGACCTGCCCGGTCATGAGTTGGGCAAGGTAGCGCGACTCGTTGCGCATGGCCGAATCGAAGTCGGTGAGCGTGCCTTCGACAGCGCAGGCAAGGATCGCCTCGGGTGCCGGGTACAGACCGCGCGTCTTCTGCGTCAGCACCGCCGGGGCCGCAACCACCAGCATGCCGTTGCCGGGCGCACGCGCGCCGCCGCCCGGTATCTTCCAGTCCTTGCGGTCCCAGGGCTGCTTCGGCTCCGGGTTCGCGGCGATCCAGGCGCGCGCGCGCGCCATCAACTCGGCGCGGTCCGTAACCAGCTCGTCGACCAACCTGAGCTGCAGTGCCTCCTCCGGCCGCAGCAGCTTGCCCTCGGCGAGGAACGGCAGCGCCGCCTGCAGGCCGAGCAGGCGCACCATCTTGGTCACGCCGCCCCCGCCCGGCAGCAGGCCCAGGCTGACCTCGGGACAGCCGAGCTGGATCTTCGGATCGGCGACGCAAATGCGCCAGTGCGCGGCGAGGCAGATCTCCCAGCCGCCGCCCAGCGCCGCGCCGTTGATCGCCGCCACCACCGGATGCCCGCACAGCTCGAGTTTGCGAAATGCCGCCTTGATGGCCTCGATGCTGCGGTAGGCCTCGGGCGCATCTTTCTCGCGCAGGCGCAGCATCGCCTTCAAGTCGGCGCCGGCGAAAAAACTCGCCTTGGCCGAGGCCAGGATGACGCCGCGCAGCTGGTTTTTTTCCGCGTCGATGCGCGCGGCGCAGGCGATGAAATCCTCGTGCCAGGCCTGTGACATGGTGTTCACGGGGCCGTCGGGGCTGTCGAAAGTCAGGGTGACGATGCCCTCGGCATCGGTTTCATATTTTATCTGGTTCATGATTCGCGTTCTTGGGTTGGAATTCGATTTGTGAGCCGGCCAGCGTGGGCTTCGGCGCCTGGTTTTGAGCACGCCGGTCCGCCTGGGAAAGCCCGGGACACGGAAAGCCCACGGACCGGGTTACGCATTCAATGCACTGAATATAAATGTATTAATATAATAATAGGATCTTTGCATTATCAGAATATATCGTTGCAATAAGCGGAAACTAAGCTTGCACAATTGCAAGGCACTTGGAGTCCGGTCCGAGCGGAGCGCCCGTGTTCGGGCGCCATCCCAAGCTCAATTACAGGCGCTCGATGATGGTCGCAATGCCCATGCCGCCGCCTATGCACAAGGTGGCCAGGCCGTAGCGCTGCTTGCGCCGCTCCAGTTCGTCCAGCAGCGTTCCGAGGATCATGGCGCCGGTGGCCCCCAGCGGATGTCCCATGGCGATGGCACCGCCGTTGACGTTGACCTTTTCGGCGGGGACACCCAGCTCCTTGATGAACTTCATCGGCACCACGGCGAAGGCTTCGTTGACCTCGAACAGGTCGATCTGGTCCACCGTCATGCGTGCGCGCGCCAGCGCCTTGCGCGCCGCCGGAGCCGGCCCGGTCAGCATGATGGTCGGATCTGCGCCCGTGATCGCCGCGGCGACGATCCGGCCGCGCGGAGTAAGCCCGAGCGAACGGCCCTTCTGCTCGCTGCCGATCAGTATCGCGGCGGCGCCGTCGACGATGCCGGACGAATTGCCGGCGGTATGCACGTGGATGATGCGTTCGACTTGCGGGTATTTCTGCATCGCCACAGCGTCAAAGCCGATCTTGCCCGGCTGATCGAACGAGACCTTCAGCGCGGCCAGCGTCTCCAGCGTCGTGCCCGGGCGTATGGTCTCGTCCTGCTCCAGCACCGGCATGCCGATTCGGTCGATCACCGGTACGATGGAGCGATCGAACCAGCCCGCGGCGCGCGCCGCGGCCGCTTTCTGGTGCGAACCCACGGCGAATGCATCCACCTGCTCGCGCGTAAAGCCTTCCAGCGTCGCAATCAGGTCGGCGCTGATGCCCTGCGGGATGAAATGGGTGGAGAGGCTGGTTTCCGGATCCTGCGCCCAGGGGCCGCCGTCCGAACCTATGGGCACGCGCGACATCGACTCGACGCCGCCGGCGACCACCAGGTCCTCCCAGTCGGAGCGGATTTTCTGCGCCGCGAGATTCACCGCCTCCAGGCCCGAACCGCAGAAGCGGTTCAATTGGAAGCCCGCGGCCCTGTAATCCCAGCCTGCAGCGAGCGCGGCGGTCTTGCCGATGCAGGCGCCCTGCTCGCCTATGGGGGAAACGCAGCCGATCACCACGTCGTCGACCTGCGAGGTATCCAGGTCGTGCCGGCTTGCAAGCGCGTTCAGCGCGCCCGCAAGCAGGTTCACCGGCTTGATGTCATACAGGGCGCCGCTGGATTTGCCGCGGCCGCGCGGAGTTCGGATCGCATCGAATATCATGGCTTCGGCCATGGTGGTCTCCCGGATCAAGTTGGTAGGAGGGCGGGCGCAGGTGACATGCGCCGCGGGAGACTCATGATACAACTCTTCGATCAGGGCCGCGCGGTGCGCCGAAGTCCGGTTGCGTGGCGCGGCCGCCGCGATTCCCCGGGGCCGGCGATGGATCAGGCCTGGGTTCCTCAGCCCTTCGCGTCTACTTTCGCCTTGGCCATTGCAGCCTTCATCGCCGCAATGAGCGCGCTGCGGGCTACGGGCTTTTGAACAAATGCATCCGCGCCCAGCTCTACAGCGTGGTCATAGGCCAGTCCTCCCTCGCCCGCGAGGGATGTCACGAGTATGGAAACGACAATCACGGGGGTGGACCGGTTGACAGAGTTGAATGCCCGGATAGACTTGAGCACCTCAAAGCCCCCGATTCCGGGCATCAGCAGATCGAGCAGGATGACGTCGTAGGTTTTCTCGTCTGCCAGACGCACCGCTTCCTCGCAGGTTCCGGCAAGAGTGATCTGCGCATGCAGGTCCTCGCTAACGTAATGCGCAAGCAACATCCGCATTGGTTCCTGATCGTCAACGATCAGAACGCGGCAGCGATTCTCGACCGTTTCCATGATGCATAACTCCCGTGAAGATTCTGATCAAACGCTCATTTCAAAATGCAGGGATACATGCCTTCATACTCCCCTACCTGGACAAAAAAGCCGCGCCGGCGATCGCCTGGTTCCCCTTGTTCAGAGCGAAGGAGGTGATCATGCGTTCCGCCGCGGCGCCAACGAATGCGCCATTTGCCGTCCCTTTAGTGGTTGGCGAGCCGCCGCCCGCGCAGCCGCTACAGGTGCCGCTGAGGTTGATGCCTGCGCCCGCGAAGCTGGTAATGCTGCCGCTGCCGCTCCCGGTCCAGGTCGCGGCGCCGACCGTCGCGTTCACGGCGTAGCTGGTGATCGTTTGCGTGCTGAAGTTGACGCCGACCGTGAGCGAATTGATTGCGCCCTGGTTCCCCATATGATCGGTCGGGGGCGGACCGCCGGCGTAGCTGTAGCTTGCATTAACCAGGGTGGAGGGCATGGCCGCAAGCTGCGCCGCGCTGGTCAGATTGGTGCTGTTGATGAAGTGTGTCGCGCCCTTGGTGGCGTTGCCGCCGACCGACGCGAGCCCGCCCTGCCAAGTCCCCCAATCGACGCCCCAGGCCGCATCGCCGCCTGTGTTGGCAAGCGTTGCGCCATTGGCCGCAACGCTGAGGTTGACGCCCGATAGTCCGTTGCCCCCACTGCTGCCTTGCGGTGTGGTATATCCGACCACCGTGCCCGACACTCCGGTCAGCGTAGTGCCCGTCGTCGTGCCCGTCGTCGTGGTGCCCGTCGTCGTGGTGCCCGTCGTCGTACTGCCCGTCGCCGTGCTGGTCGTGGTGCCAGTCGTCGTACTGCCCGCCGCCGTGCCGGTCGTGGTGCCAGTCGTCGTGCTACCCGCCGCCGTGCCGGTCGTGGTGCCAGTCGTCGTGCTACCCGCCGCCGTGCCGGTCGTGGTGCCAGTCGGCGTGCCGGTCGTGGTGCCAGTCGGCGTGCCGGTCGTGGTTCCAGTC
>JAAOZY010000006.1 GCA_012274205.1 Betaproteobacteria bacterium | reverse complement strand
CGAGTATGTGATGCTGGACGGGGTCAACGACCAGGCGGAGCACGCGCGACAGCTGGTCGAACTGGTGCGCGAGGTGCCGTGCAAGTTAAACCTGATTCCGTTCAACCCCTTCCCCCGGTCCGGATTCAAGCGTTCGCCGCGCGAGGCCATCCGCCGCTTTGCCGAAATATTGCTCTCGGCCGGGCTGGTGGTGACCACGCGCAAAACGCGCGGGGACGATATCGACGCCGCCTGCGGACAGCTCGCCGGCAAAGTCGAAGACAAGACCCGGCGTACGCGCCGCGTGGTGGAGATACAGCCATGCTGAAAGCGATTCTTCTGGCGGCAGCGCTCCTGACGTTTGGCGCGCTCGGCGGCTGTGCGCAAAATCCGTCTTCTTCGACGCAGGCGGACTCGGTGGAGACCGGCACCGTCAGCGGCGAAGTCGGCGATCCGCGCAACCGCGCGCGCATCCATACCGAACTCGCCTCGGCGTATTTCGAGCGCGGCAACGTCGGCATCGCACTCGAGGAACTGCGCATCGCCACCAGCGCCGATCCGAACTATGCGCCGGCTTACAGTGTCCTCGGCCTCGTGCACATGGATCTGCACGAGAACGATGCCGCGCAGCGCAACTTCGAGCGCGCCCTCTCCCTGTCGCCGAACGATCCGGACATCAACAACAATTACGGCTGGTTCCTGTGCCGCAGCGGCCGCGAGGAACAGTCGATTGCGTATTTTCTCGCCGCGCTGAAGAATCCGCTGTACAAGACGCCGGCTCGTTCCTATATCAATGCCGGCTTGTGCTCGCTCAAGATCAACGGCGGCCGCGATGCGGCGGGGTATTTCGAGCGGGCGCTGCGCAGCGAACCGGACAATTCCCTGGCGCTGTTCAACCTGGCCACAATCCGCTATCAGCACGGCCAGCTCGAAGCGGCGCGCGCACTGATCGACCGCTACAACAAACAGGCGGATCCCACGGCGGAATCGCTGTGGCTGGCGCTGCGCATAGAGCGCAAGCTCGGCGACCGCGGCGCCGAAGACGCCCACACCGCCCAGCTGCGGCGGCGTTTTTCCGGTTCGCCGGAATATCAGAGGCTGCTCAAAGGCCAGTTTGAATGAGCGAAGCGGCGTCAGTGGCGGAGCATCTGAGTCCCGGACAGGCGCTGGCCGCCGCGCGCGCCGAGCAGAAGCTCAGCGTGGCCGATGTATCGCAGCAGATAAAGTACGGGGTAAAGCAGATCGCGGCCATCGAAGCCGACGACTACGCCAGGCTGCCGGGCGCGACCTTCGTGCGCGGCATGATCCGCAGCTACGCGAAGCTGTTGCATATCGACCCGCAGCCGCTGCTCGCCGACCTGGGCCGGCGTGAAATCCCCGGCAGCTCGACTGTCGACCTGCGCACCGACGGCCAGGAACCGTTCATCGAAGGCGGTGAAAAATCGAACCGCATTTACGTGCTGTTGTCGATCGCGGCTCTGGTTGCGGTGGCGATCGTCGTCTACGAGTGGCGGTTCAGCCCGCTGGATACCGGTCAAGTGGTGACGATCACGTCCAAGCCGGCAGCCGGCGACGCCGGCAGCGCGGCGCCGGCTGCGGCGCCGGCGCCTGCACCCGCAGCTGCGCCCGCAGCGGTGGCAGCAGCTGCACCGGCACCACTGCCTGAGCCGACGGCAGCCGCCGCGAGCGTGCCGGCAGATCCGCCGCCGCGCGCGCAATCCAAGGCTGCGCCGCGCACGCCGCCGGCACCGGCAGCCTCCGCGGTTTCCGCCGGTGATGCCGCCGGCGCGAACAAGCGCATCGAACTTGCGTTCGACCAACTGTCCTGGGTGGAGGTCAAGCAGGCGGACGGCAAAGTTCTGCTGTCGCAGCTGAACCAGCCCGGCAGCAGGCAGGTGATCGACGGCGTGCCGCCATTCCAGATCGTGATCGGCAATGCCGCCAATGTGCGGCTGAAATACGACGATGCGCCGGTCGACCTGCGGCCTTATTTCAAGGTCGACGTCGCGCGCCTAAAGCTCGAGTAGTGAAGATGTCCGCGAAGCCGCGCAAGAGCACCCGCCAGGTGCGCATCGGGAGCGTCGTCATCGGCGGCGGGGCTCCGATCGTGGTGCAGTCCATGACCAACACCGATACCGCCGACGCGCGCGCTACGGCGCAGCAGGTCGAGGATCTTGCGCGCGCGGGCTCCGAGCTGGTGCGCATCACCGTGAACACCGCGGAAGCGGCGGCGCAGGTGGCGCGCATCCGCGACGAGCTCGCACGGCGCAACTGCAACGTGCCCCTGGTGGGCGACTTCCATTTCAACGGCCATCGCCTGCTCAGCCAGTATCCTGATTGTGCCGAGGCGCTGGCCAAGTACCGCATCAATCCGGGCAATGTAGGCAAGGGTTCGAAGCGTGACGAGCAGTTTGCGACCATGATTGAGATGGCATGCACTTACGCCAAGCCGGTGCGCATCGGCGTGAACTGGGGCAGCCTCGATCAGGAGCTGCTGGCGCGCCTCATGGACGAGAACGGCGCCAGGACGCAGCCGCTGGCGGCCGATGCGGTCATGCGCGAGGCGCTGGTGGTGTCGGCGCTGGAGTCGGCCGCGCAGGCCGAGAAATGGGGACTGCCGCGCGACCGGATTGTGCTTTCGTGCAAGGTCAGCGGCGTGCAGGATCTGATTTCCGTGTATCGCGATCTCGCCGCGCGCTGCGACTATCCGCTGCACCTCGGCCTCACCGAAGCCGGCATGGGTTCCAAGGGCATCGTCGCCTCGACCGCGGCGCTGTCGGTGCTGCTGCAGGAGGGCATAGGCGACACCATCCGCATTTCGCTCACGCCCGAGCCGGGCGGCGACCGTACGCGCGAGGTGGTGGTGGCGCAGGAGATCCTGCAGACCATGGGGCTGCGCTCGTTTGCGCCCCTGGTGATCAGCTGCCCGGGGTGCGGGCGTACCACCAGCACCTATTTCCAGGAACTCGCCGCCGATATCCAGGCTTACCTGCGCCGCCAGATGCCGCTGTGGCGCGAGCAATTTCCGGGCGTGGAAGACATGCACGTCGCGGTGATGGGCTGCGTGGTCAATGGGCCCGGAGAATCGAAGCACTCGAACATCGGCATCAGCCTGCCGGGATCGGGCGAGCGGCCGGTGGCGCCGGTGTTCGTCGACGGCGAGAAGACGGTGACGCTCAAGGGGGAGAGCATCGCACGCGATTTCCAGAAGATCGTGGACGATTACGTGCGCAGCCACTATGGCGCAGGCGCCGCCGCCAAAGACCAGACCAATGCGAGCTAGGCCCGGGCCTGGGCGCTATCCACAGCGAAAGAACAGATGAGCCAATCGATACAAGCCGTTCGCGGGATGAACGACATCCTGCCGGACGAGGCAGCGCTGTGGGAGGAGTTGGAGGAGACGCTGCGTTCCTGGCTGCAAAGCTACGGCTATCGCAACCTGCGCACGCCGCTGCTCGAGCCGACCGCCCTGTTTCGCCGCGCCATCGGCGAGGCCACCGATATCGTCGAGAAGGAAATGTACAGCTTCACCGATGAGCTCAACGGGGAGGCGCTGACGCTGCGTCCGGAAGCCACCGCCTCGACCGTGCGTGCGGCGATCCAGCACAACCTGCTCTATGGCAACCCGCAGCGGCTGTATTACATGGGGCCGATGTACCGGCACGAGCGGCCGCAGAAGGGCCGCTACCGCCAGTTCCACCAGGTCGGCGCCGAAGCACTGGGCTACGCCGGGCCGGACGTGGACGCGGAATTGCTGCTGATGTGCGCGCGGCTGTGGGGTGACCTCGGGCTGGACGACATCAAGCTGCAGCTCAATTCCATCGGCAGCCCGGAAGAGCGCGTGCGCCACCGCGCCGTGCTGGTGCAGTACCTGCAGCAGCACGAGGGCGATCTCGACGCGGATGCGAAGCGCCGCATGCACACCAACCCCCTGCGCGTGCTCGACAGCAAGAATCCGCTGATGCAGCCGCTGATCGAGGCGGCGCCGCGCCTGCTCGATCACCTGGGCGAGGCTTCGCTGGCGCATTTCGATGGCGTGCAGCAGGTACTGAAGGATGCCGGCATTCCCTACAGCATCAACCCGCGCATGGTGCGCGGACTGGACTACTACAATCTCACCGTGTTCGAGTGGGTCACCGACCGCCTCGGTGCGCAGGGCACGGTGTGCGGCGGCGGGCGCTACGACGGGCTGTTCGAGCAGATCGGCGGCAAACCGACGCCGGCCTGCGGATTTGCCATGGGGCTGGAGCGGCTGCTCGCGCTGATGCAGGAGACGCGCACGCTGCAAGCCGCGGCGCAATGCGATGTCTACGTCGTGCACCAGGGCAGCGCCGCCGACCGCATGGCCTTCGGCGTCGCCGAGTCTCTGCGCGACCACGGGCTCTCGGTGACGCAGCACTGCGGCGGAGGCAGCTTCAAATCGCAGATGAAAAAGGCCGATGCGAGCGGCGCCGCAATCGCGGTGATATTGGGCGAGGACGAAGCGGCAAGGGACGAAGCAAGCGTGAAGCAGCTGCGCATCGAGCGCGAGCAGCTGCGCGTGCCGCGCAATGAACTGCCCGACACCATTACCAATTTGCTGTTTATGGATGAAACACCGTTAAAGGACTAAGCATGGCTGCATACGATCTGGAAGAACAGGAACAACTGGCTGCGCTGAAGGCGTGGTGGCAGGAAAACGGCAATTTCGTGCTTACTGTCCTCACTCTGGTTGCGGTCGCGCTTGCCGCATGGCAGGGCTGGAACTATTACCAGCGCAGCCAGGCGGTGCAGGCGTCCACGCTGTACGACACCGTGCAGAAGGCGGCGCGCACCGGGGAACTGAAACTGGTGCGCGAGAGCGCGGGCGCAATCATGGAGAACTATCCGCGCACGACCTACGCCGCCATGGCGGCGCTGGTGTCGGCAAAGGCGCACTTTGACGGCGGCGACCTGAAGACCGCGCGTGCGCAGCTCGCCTGGGTCGCGGGGAACGCCAAGGACGAAGGCCTGGGCGATATCGCGCGCCTGCGCCTCGCCGGCGTGATGCTGGACGAAAAAGCCTATGACGACGCGCTGAAGACGCTCGACGCGAAGCATGGCGGCGCGTTCGACGCGCTGTTCCTCGCGGCCCGCGGCGACGTCCTCGCAGCGCAGGGCAAGAAGGAAGATGCGCGCAGCGCGTACAGCGGCGCCGTGGGCAAGGCAGGCGCGGACGCCGCGCTGGTCGCTTCGATACAGCTGCGGCTCGATGCGCTGGGAACGGTGAAATGAAGCGCGCCTCGGCACTGGCGTCCCTGCTGGGCGCGGCGCTGCTGCTCGCCGCTTGCGGCGGCGGCAGCACGGTCAGCGACGCGATCAATGTGATCAATCCGCTGAACTGGTTCGGCAGCCGCAGCGCCGCGCCGCAAATGGCGCCGCTGCCCGTGCTGACCCAGTCGATCAAGGTCAGCACGCTGTGGCAGGCGAATGTCGGCGATTCGCGCCAGTCGATATTCAGCCCGGCGCTGGACGGCGACAGCGTCTATGCGGCTGCGAGCGACGGCACCCTGGCGCGCCTGGACACCGCCAGCGGCAAACAGCTGTGGCGCGTCAGCGCCGGCGAGCCGCTCAGCGGAGGCGTCGGCGCCGGCGCTGGCGTTGTGGCGGTGGGCAGCAGCAAAGGCGAGGTGCTGGCGTTCGACAGCAGCGGCACTGCGCTGTGGAAAGCGCGGGTCAGCAGCGAGGTGCTGGCAGCGCCGCAGGTGGCGCAGGGATTGGTCGTGGTGCGCAGCGCCGACGGGCGCATCTTCGGACTGGATATCAAGGACGGCAAGCGCAGGTGGTATTACCAGCGTTCCACGCCGGCGCTGACGGTGCGCTCGCCGGTGGGCATCACCCTGTCCGACGGCGTGGTCTATGCCGGATTTGCCGGGGGCAAGCTCGCCGCGATCGAACTGTCGAGCGGCGCGCTGCGCTGGGAAGCGACTGTGGCGCTGCCGCACGGCACCACCGAACTGGAGCGCGTCACCGACGTCATCGGGCGGCCGGTGATCGAGGGGCGCGAAGTTTGCGCGGTGGCGTTCCAGGGGCGCATAGGCTGTTTTGACCGCGACTCCGGCCAGGCACTGTGGGGCCGGGAAATGTCGAGCACTTCCGGGCTGGCGCTGGATGCGCGCTACGCCTTCGTCAGCGACGACAAGGGTGCGGTGCATGCGCTGGACCGCAGCAGCGGCACCAGCGTATGGCGCCAGGACAAGCTGAGTCTGCGCAACCTGTCGGCGCCGCTTGCGCTGGG
>JAAOZY010000266.1 GCA_012274205.1 Betaproteobacteria bacterium | reverse complement strand
TGTCAACTGCGTGTTCGAGGGCAGGGTCACGCTGGGCGAAGGGGTGAGCGTGGGCGCGAACTGCGTGCTGCGCGACGTGCAGGTTGCCGCGGGCACGCGCATCGAAGCCTTCTGCCATCTGCAGCAGGCGGACATCGGCGCGCGCTGCCGCATCGGCCCCTACGCGCGCCTGCGCCCGGGCGCCGAGCTGGCCGAGGACGTGCATATCGGCAATTTCGTCGAGGTCAAGGCGAGCCAGATAGCCGCGCGCTCCAAGGCCAATCACCTCGCCTACATCGGCGACACCACGGTGGGGTGCGACGTCAACATCGGCGCCGGCACCATCACCTGCAATTACGACGGCGCCAACAAGCACCGCACCATCATCGAGGACGAGGTGTTCATCGGCTCGGACACCCAGCTGGTGGCGCCGGTGCGCGTGGGCCGGGGCGCGACCTTGGGCGCGGGCACCACGCTGACCAGGGACGCGCCGGCGGGCGCACTCACCGTGTCGCGCGCGAAGCAGCTATCCATCCCCGGCTGGAAGCGGCCGGTCAAGAAAACATGAGGAGCGCGGCGTAGATGTGCGGCATCGTCGGAGCAGTGGCAAAGCGGGACATCGTCCCGGTGTTGATCGAAGGGCTGCGCCGGCTCGAATACCGCGGCTACGACTCCTGCGGCATCGCCGTGTACGACCCGGCCGGCGGCGGGCAGCTCCGGCGCGCGCGCACGGTGTCGCGCGTGGCCGACCTCGCCGCGCAGGTGCGCGACACGCAGCTCGCCGGCAGCACCGGCATCTGCCATACGCGCTGGGCCACCCACGGCGCGCCGGTCACGGTGAACGCGCACCCGATTTTCAGCCGCGACGAGATCGCGGTGGTGCATAACGGCATCATCGAGAACTTCGAGGCGCTGCGCGAGGGCCTGAAGGCCAAAGGCTACGTGTTCGAGTCGCAGACCGATACCGAGGTCATCGCCCACCTCGTGCACAGCCACTATGCGGGCGACCTGTTCAAGGCGGTGCAGCTGGCCGCGGCCGAGCTGCACGGCGCCTATGCGATCGCGCTGTTCTGCCGCAGCGAGCCGCAGCGCGTCGTCGGCGCGCGCCAGGGCAATCCGCTGGTGCTCGGCGCGGGCACCGGTGAAACCTTCCTCGCCTCCGATGCGATGGCGCTCGCCGGCACCACCGACCAGATCATCTATCTCGAAGACGGCGACGTCGCCGACATCGGCCTCGGGCGCTACGCCATCGTCGACCGCGAGGGCAAGCCGGTGGAGCGCGAGTTGCGCACCGTCGCCGCCCAGGCCGGCACGGTCGAGCTCGGTCCCTACCGGCACTACATGCAGAAGGAGATCTTCGAGCAGCCGCAGGCGATCGCCGACACGCTGCAGGGCGTGGCCGGCATCGACCCCGAAATTTTCGGCACCGCCGCAGCGAACGTGTTCGCTGCGATCGACGCGGTGCACATCTACGCCTGCGGCACCAGCTATTACTCCGGCCTCACCGCCAAATTCTGGCTGGAGGAGTACGCCGGCCTGCCGACCCAGGTCGAGGTCGCGAGCGAATACCGCTACCGCGTGAGCGTGCCCAATCCGAACGCGCTGGTGGTGGTGATCTCGCAGTCGGGCGAGACTGCCGACACGCTCGCCGCGCTCAGGCACGCGCAGTCGCTCGGCCACGCGCATACGCTCGCGATCTGCAACGTCGCCACCAGCGCGATGGTGCGCCAGACCGAGCTGCAGTACCTCACGCGCGCCGGCGTCGAAATCGGCGTCGCCTCGACCAAGGCCTTCAGCACGCAGCTCGCCGCGCTGTTTCTGCTCACCCTCGCGCTGGCCAAATCGCGCGCCCGCCTGTCTGCCGACGACGAGGCGCGCCACCTGAAAAACCTGCGCCACCTGCCCGCGGCGCTCGCGGGCGTGCTCGCGCTCGAGCCGCAGATCATCGCCTGGTCGGAGCGCTTCGCACAGCGCGAGCATGCCCTCTTCCTCGGGCGCGGGTTGCACTACCCGATCGCGCTCGAAGGCGCGCTTAAGCTCAAGGAAATCTCCTACATCCACGCCGAAGCCTATCCCGCGGGCGAGCTCAAGCACGGGCCGCTCGCGCTGGTGACCAAGGAGATGCCCGTGGTCACGGTCGCGCCCAACGACACGCTGCTGGAAAAGCTCAAGTCGAACATGCAGGAAGTGTGCGCGCGCGGCGGCGAGCTCTACGTGTTCGCCGACGCCGACAGCCACATCGGCTCCTCCGAGGGCGTGCACGTGATCCGCATGCCCGAGCACTACGGCGCGCTGTCGCCGATCCTGCACGTGGTGCCGCTGCAGCTGCTCGCGTATCACACCGCGCTCGTGCGCGGCACCGACGTCGACAAGCCGCGCAACCTGGCGAAATCGGTCACGGTCGAATAGGCCGCAGGCGCGGCAGGCGCGATTTGCGCGCCGGTGAGGCGCCCGCTGCGCCGGCGTGCGCGGCGCTCAGCCGGCGAACTGCTGGATCTGCAGCAGCAGCTCGGACTTCGACACTACGCCCAGCAGTCGGCGCTCGTCCGCGTTGCTCACCACCGGCAGACGCTCGGTGCCCTGCGTCAGGAACGCCTGGAGCGCATCGCCCAAACTGGCTCCGGGCATGAGGAACGCGAAATCCCGATTCATCAGCTCGCCGGCGCTCGCCGTAGGTTCGGCGTCCTTGGCAAGCAGGTGCTGCTTGATTTCGTGCAGGGAAATGACGCCCTCGAAGCGCGACGCGTCGTCGACCACGTACACATAGCGCACCGGATTGTCGAGAAAGCAGCGTTCGACCTCGGCAAAGCCCGCGGAGGCGCGCACCAGGGCAGCCGCCGGCTTGATGAGGTCCGCGATTTGCAGGCCGCGCCAGCGCGCCTTGGCGCGTTCGTTCTCGTTGCGGTGAATCGTGACCTCGTACATTGAGTGCTTGCCCGATGCCTGCGCCATGAAGTACGCCGCGACGCACGCGAGCATCAGGGGCAGCACTACCGAATAGCTGAGCGTCATCTCGAACATCATCAGGATCGCCATCAGCGGCGCCTGCGTCGCGCCGGCGAGGAATGCGCCCATGCCGACGATCGCGTAAGCGAACGGATTGGATGTCGCGTGCGGCCAAAGCATGTGCACGCCCTGGCCGAACAGGGACCCCAGCGATGCGCCGACGAACAGCGTCGGCGTGAACACGCCGCCGATGCCGCCCGAACCGGTGGTCGCCGCAGTTGCGGCTATTTTGGCGACGAGCACGAGCAGCAGTGTCCCCCACATCCATTCGTGGTGCAGCAGCGAGTTGACGACAGAGTAGCCATTGCCCCAGACGTCGGGCACGCGTATCGAGATCAGGCCGACCATGAGTCCGCCCAGGCACAAGCTCGCCGGCAACGGCAGCGCGAGCCGCCTGAATCCGGCCTTCGCGCTGTCCAGAATGCGCAGAAACTGCGGCGCCGCCGCGCCGGCAATCAGGCCCAGCAGCACGAACAGCAGCACCTCGCTGCCGAACACGTTTGGAAACGCTGGCATCTGATAGGGCGGCTCATAGCTGGTCAGATGGCGCATGGTGATGTTCGAGATTACCGAGGCGACGATCAGCGGGCCGAAGCTCTCCATCGAGATCGAGCCGAGCACGATCTCCGAAACGAACAGCGCCCCCCCGATCGGCGCGCTGTAGGCTGCCGTGATGCCGGCTGCGGCGCCGCAGGCGACCAACAGGCGCAGCCGGGCGGGACTGAACTGGGCGAGGCGGCCTACATAGGACGCGCACATGGCGGCCAGGTGCACCATCGAACCCTCGCGCCCGATCGATCCGCCCGAAGCGACCGTGAACAGCGAGGAGCCGCTGCGCGCGAGGCCCTGACGCACCGGTATGCGGCCGTCGCCGATCGCGATTGCCTCCATATAGTCAGACGCGGCGCCGTGGGTGTTGAATCGGCCGCTGAACTGAAGCAGCAGGCCGGCGATCAGCCCGCCCACCGCGGGCAGCGCAATGCGCGCATACACGGGCACGGTTTCCGCCATCTCCACCAGGCTGCTGCTGTGGCCAACGGCCAGATACTGCACTGCGGCGATGGCTTCGCGAAAACCGATGGTCGCCAGGGCGCCGATGAAGCCGACCACGGCCGCCCAAAGCAGCATCGAGTGGGTTTCCGACGGACGCAATCGGTCGAGCAGGCGGATCCATTGCCGGTGCAGGCGGGGCAGGGCTTTCATAGACAGCGACGCTCGGCGTGCTATTAACAGGAGGCGGCGGTTCGCGTAAATTCGCGCGGCCTCAATGGCAGAGTAGCACGGGAACTCGGGAGCGCGCCAAAACCCGGGCCGTTATCCGGTCCAGGTTGGTGCCGAGCAGGCTGAGATGGGGATGCATGACCATGCAGATCAGGTCGCAGCCCTCATGCTCGGCGGTCGAAACGATGGCGTCGCCGGGTGAGCGGCTCGATACCGAACAGCCGGCGTACCGAACCCCGGCCGCTTGCGCCGCTTGCTTGATCGGCTCCAGTATTTGGCGCGAGAGCTGCTGCTCCTCGTCGTCGTAGTGCGGTAGCCCTTCGACCCCGAGCAGCATGGGGTCGCCGTACAGTGTGAACGGACACGGCGCCATCACCATGAGGCCGATAATGGAGGCACCGGTTGCCTTGGCCAGCTCAATGGCCTTGTTCACGGCTCGATCGGCCAGCGCCGACCCGTCACTGGAAACCAGGATCTTTTGTATCATGTGTCTATCGGCTGCGCCAAGCGCGCGGCGCGGATGCGCCGGGCTTGCCCGCAAGTACGGAAACGCCTGTTTGACGCGCGCGCGCGCCGGAGGTTCAACTCGCGGCGTCGATCGATTTGCCTCTACGCGGTCACACGCTATCTGGAAGATCGTGCAATATTGGGGTAATCACCTATATCCGTAAGCGCGTTGCGGAAGCCATGAGGCCATTTCAGAATTGCCGAAATGGCCCCTGATCCAGGGGAGCGCGAGCGAGGTCCCTCAGGGGGACTTCCTTCGGGGCGTCCCCCAAGGGGACTTCCTTCGGGGCGTCTCCCCTCGTTTTGAAATAGGCTCTAAGCCACGCGATCGCGCGGCTCCTTTCCGGCAAACACCGCGTCCAGATTGTCCAGCGCGCGAAAGCCCATGGCGATGCGCGTCTCCTTCGTTGCGCTGCCGATGTGCGGCATCAGGAACGCATTGGGCAGCTCGCGGTATCCGGGGTGGATGTCGGGCTCGTTGTTGTACACGTCGAGGCCGGCTGCGCTGAGCTTGCCCGACTTGAGCGCCGCGATCAGCGCGTCGTCGTCGACGACCACGCCGCGGCTCGCATTGACCACGATCGCGCCGTCGGGCAGCCTGGCGATCAGTGCGGCGTTGAGCAGCTTGATCGTCTGCGGCGAGGCGACGCAGTGCAGCGCGAGAAAGTCGCAGTGCGGCATCAGCTCGGCCGGCGTCGGGTGGAACACGGCGCCCTGTTCGAGCTCGGGCGGCAGCCGCTGCACGTCGTTGTAGTGAATCTGCATGTCGAAGCCGCGCGCGCGCTGCGCCACCACGCGCCCGACGCGGCCGAAGCCGAGTATGCCCAGGCGCTTGCCCGTGAGCTGCGTGCCGACCATGAAGCTCGGGCTCCAGTCCTTCCACGCGCGCGTGCGCACCAGGCGCTCGCCTTCGCTCGCGCGGCGCGCGGCGCCGAGCATCAGCATCAGCGTCAGCTCCGCCGTGGCATCGGACAGCACTTCTGGCGTGTTGGTCACGATCAGCCCGCGCGCCTTCGCCGCCGCGGTGTCCACGTGATCGTAGCCGACGGAAAAATTCGCGATTACGCGCACGCGCTCGGGCAGGCGCGCGATCACCTCGGCGCCGAATTTCTCGGTGTGGCAGGGCAGGATGGCATCGGCGCCTTGGGCGCGCTCGATGATCTGCTCGGGTGTGTATAGGGCATCATTCGGGTTCAGCATCGGACTGTAATCGCGGCGCAGCCGGTCTTCGACGGCATCGGGCAGCTTGCGCGTAACCAGGACTACGGGTTTCATGCTTGAATGCTCCTTGAATATGGGGCGATGGGATAATCGGCCCGCGGAACGGATAGGACGATGGGCTTTCAGCGAATCTACAACAGCCACAGCGCCGGCGCAAAGGCTTTGCCGCTGCCCGCTGCGAGCGAGGAGATGATAGTGGGCAGAACCGATATGCAATGGCGCAGTCCCCGATAGATGCCTACACTCGACCGCCGCAGATTCCTCCAGGCCCTGGCCGCCGCCGGCGCGCTCGGCGCAGCGGGCGCGCGCGCCCAGCTCACGGCGAAGCCGCGCTTCGCCGCCGACCCGTTCAGCCTCGGCGTCGCCTCGGGCTATCCGCTGCCCGGCGGCATGGTGCTGTGGACGCGGCTCGCGCCCGCGCCCGGAGAAGATGGCGGCGGCATGGCGCGCGAAATCGTGCCGGTGCGCTGGGAAATCGCGAGCGACGAGCAGATGCGCACGATCGTTGCCTCGGGCAGCGCCGAGGCCGCGCCCGAATGGGGCCACGCGGTGCACGCGGAGCCTGCCGGCCTCGAGCCCGGCCGTCCCTACTG
>JAAOZY010000265.1 GCA_012274205.1 Betaproteobacteria bacterium | reverse complement strand
CTTGGTGCAGACGAGCTCGCCCTTCGCGCCCACCAGCGGGCGTTCGTCCTCGTCCCAGACCTCGACTTTCATGCCCAGGCTGCGGCATTGCAACTCGCCGCGATACACCGGCAGGATGGGATTGGCGTCGGCGAAGCAGCCCATGATGTCGGTGCCGCCCGAAATCGACGACAGGCACAGGTCGCGCTTGATGTCGCGGTAGACGTAGTCGTAGCTCTCCGGCACCAGCGGCGAGCCGGTCGAAATCAGCGTGCGCACCGAGGCGAAACTGTGCGTCTCGCGCGGCTTGAGGCCGCGCTTGGAGATCGCGTCGATGAATTTGGCGGAGGTGCCGAACTGGGTGAAGCGCTCGGCGTCGCAGTAGTCGAACAGGATGGCCGCGTCGCGCATGAAGGGCGAGCCGTCGTAGAGCATCACGCTCGCCTCGGCGATCAGCCCCTGGAACAGCAGGTTCCACATCACCCAGTTGCAGGTGGTGTAGTAGAAAAAGCGGTCGCGCGGCCGCACGTCGAACTGCAGCTTGTAGGTCTTGAGCGACTGTAGCAGCGTGCCCCCAGTGCCGTGCACGATGCACTTGGGCTTGCCGGTGGTGCCCGAGGTGAACAAGATGTAGAGCGGATGGTCGAAAGGCAGCTGCTCGAACGCAATCGTCCCCGGCGCGTAGGGCGCGATCCAGTCGTCGTAGCGCCTGGCGATGGGGATTGCAGACGCGTCCGCCTGCTTTGCAAGATTAGGCACCACCACCACGCGGCGCACGCTCGGCAGCTTGGCCGCGATTTCGCGCACGCGCGCGAGCGAGTCGTGCGCCTTGCCGTTGTAGAGATAGCCATCCGCGGTGAACAGCAGCTTGGGTTCGGTCTGGCCGAAGCGGTCGAGTACGCCGTCGGTGCCGAAATCGGGCGAGCAGGAGGACCACACCGCGCCGATCGAAATCGCCGCCAGCGCGAGCACCGCCGTCTCCGGCATATTGGGCATGAAAGCGGCAACGCGGTCCCCCGCGCGCAGCCCTTCGGCGTGCATCGCCTGCGCCGCGCGCGACACCTCGGCCTGCAGTTCGGCGTAGCTGATCCGCCGGCGGTATCCGGTCTCGTCCCAGAACACGAAGGCGTCGGTCGCATCGCGCCGGCGCAGCATGTTCTCGGCGAAGTTGAGCCGCGCTTCGGGAAACCACCTCGCGCCGGGCATGCGCTCGCCGTCGACGAGCACGCGCGCGCCCTTTGCCGAGGCGATCACGCCGCAGTCGTCCCACACCGACTCCCAGAACTGTTCCGGGCGGTTTACGCTCCAGTCGTAGAATTCGGGGTAGGTGTTGAAGCCGAGCTTCCAGCGGCGGATCGCGCGGCGCGCGAAGCGGGTGAGATTGGCCTGCTCGATCAGCGCCTGGCCGGGCGCCCACATCGGTTTTTCGGACATCGCGTGCACCATCATGTCGGGAAATGTGCTGATATAGTAACCGGCCGCACAAACTGGTGGAATGGGCATCGGTATGCCGCGTGGGTTGTCCATGGTGTTTTCCAGACTGGGTCCGCCTGCAAGCCTGCTGCTGGGCGCCTGCCTCCTTGCCGGCACCGCCCAGGCGCAGACGGGTGCGTCGCGCTGCGCCGGGCCGCCCTCGGCGCCGGTGGCGCCGGGGCGCGCACCGACGATCAAGGACTACGAGCAGATTCTGCAGCGCGAACCGCGCAATGCGCGCGACTACTACGACCGCGGCGTGCTGCATGAGCGCATGGGGCAGCACGACAGCGCCATCTCCGATTACACCCGGGCGCTTGCACTGGATCCCTGCCTCGCGCAGGCGCACGAGCGCCGCGGCGTCGCCTACGCCAGCCAGAGCAAGTTCGAGCAGGCGCTCGCCGACCTGGACGAAGCGATCCGCATCGAACCGAATTCCGCCTCGGCCCACGTGAACCGCGGCGCAAGCTATGAGGCGACGGGACAGAACGAGCGCGCCCTGGCCGAGTTCAGCCGCGCAATCGCGCTCGACCCGAAGTCCGCGAACGCCCACGCGCGGCGCGGGGAAAGCCTCGAACTCGCGGGCGAATTCGAGCGTGCGGTTCAGGAATACGATGCCGCCATAGGCCTCGAGCCCGGCGACGCCCGGACTTATTTCTATCGCGGCAGGACCTTCATCCGCCAGCGCCAGTTTACGCGCGCGCTGGCCGACCTGGACCAGGCGCTGCGCCTCGACCCGCGCGACGCGAAAGCGCATCAAAGCCGCGCCGCCGTGTTTGCCGCCAGCGGCGATCAGGCGCGCGCGATCGAGGACTACAGCGCGGCGATCCGCATCGATCCGCGCTATGCGCTCGCCTACCTGGGTCGGGGCGACGCGTATGCGCGCGCCGGCGAAGCCGAGCGCGCCCTGGCCGACTACACCGAGGCGATACGCCTCGAGCCGAACAAGGCCTACGCCTATTACGGCCGCGGGCGCGCGCAGGCGGCCAAGGGCGAGCACCAGCTTGCAGTCGAGGACTTCGACCGGGCGCTCGAGCGCAAACCGGATTTCGCCCTGGCCTTGCGCCAGCGCGGCAGGAGCCGGCAAAAGCTTGGACAAACCGGGCTCGCAGTGGCCGATTTCGAGGCGGCAATTCACTTGGACGAGCGCGACACGGTGGCGCTCAACGAGCTTGCCTGGCTGCTCGCAACCGCCAAGGACACGCGTTGGCGCGACGGCAAGCGCGCGGTGGAACTGGCGCGCGCGGCCTGCACCCTCAGCGGCTGGAAAGTGCCGGACTTATTCGACACCTACGCCGCCGCACTGGCCGCGGACGGGCGCTACGACGATGCAGTCAAATGGCAGGAGGCAGCGCTGCAATCTGTCGAGTTCGAACGCGCGCATGGGACAGGCGCACGCACACGGCTGCAGCTGTACCGGGCAGGCCAGCCCTATCGCACGCCCTGAGCGCGAGCGCCCGGCCGCCTCAGGTAAGGACCAGATCGACCAGGTAGGCCACCCCGTAGGAGATCGCCGCGGCGCCGATGAATATCACCAAGCCGCGGGTCATCCCCTTGGGTATGCCCATTTCCACCAGATAGCGCTTGATGAAAAAGGCGGCGACGAAATACGCGATCGTCGAAACGACGATGCTGGTCATGCTGAGGTTGCCCAGGAGGCTGCCCGCGTCGACGCCGTTCATGTTGGTATTGGCCATGTCCGAAGCATACCCAAAAAAAGAGAGTGCTGGTATTGGACATGTTTTGGCCTGCGCCCGCCCCCAAGCGACGCGCACCGAACGGGTGCCCCGACCCCGGACCTGCTTGGACATTGCCCGGGCGAATGCGTAGAATGGACGGCGCAATCCGCCCGGTTGCCCCACGCCAGGCCGGGCGCCTGATCACACTATTAGGGAGTCGCTTATGAAACGCTTCGCTTCTATCGCCCTGGCATTGCCGCTAACGATCGCACTGATTGT
>JAAOZY010000264.1 GCA_012274205.1 Betaproteobacteria bacterium | reverse complement strand
CTGCAGCGCATTGCGCCGCCGACGCCGGGATCGACCACGGTCAGGAACACGCTGCCTTCGTCGAAACCACCGACCATGGCCGCGAGCAGGTGCGCGCTCGCGCGGACATTGAATGCCGGCGCGTCGTGCAGCAGATCGATTACGGCGATGGGCGGCGCAATGCGCTGCAGCACCGCCTTGACCTGGCCTACGTAGATGTCACCGGCGCCGAAATCGGAAAACAACACGATTGCCATGGGCGTATTGTAGTCCCAGAAAACAAAAAAGCCGGCGCGCGGGCCGGCTTCGTCATTGCCCAGGTCCTGTTCAGGACTTGGCGTCTGCCGCAACGGATCCTTCTGCGGGTTCCGGGCGATCCATCAATTCGACCAGGGCCATGGGCGCGTTGTCGCCCTGGCGGAAGCCGTACTTGAGGATGCGCAAGTAGCCGCCGTTGCGCTTGGCGTAGCGCGGGCCGAGTTCGTTGAACAGCTTGGTCACCATGTCGCGATCGCGCAGGCGGTTGAACGCCAGGCGGCGGTTGGCGACGGTGGCAATCTTGCCCAGCGTGATCATCGGCTCGACCACGCGGCGCAATTCCTTCGCCTTGGGCAGCGTAGTCGTGATGACCTCGTGCTTGAGCAGCGAATTGGTCATGTTGCGCAGCATCGCCAGGCGGTGGCTGCTGGTGCGATTGAGCTTTCTCAGTCCTAAGCGGTGACGCATGTTCTTGCCTCTTCTGTTCTGCCCTCGTCCCGAGGGCGATAATTCCCAGGAAGCGCTTTTGAACCAAAATCCACCATCAGCGCTTCCTCTGACTAGGGGGATTTACAAGGGGGCGTCGCCCCCTTGTTCGGTTTCACTCTTCCTACGCAGTCAGCCGCAGGCGGGTTCGTCTCAGACGCGCGCGACTTCCAGTCCCGCGGGTGGCCAGTTCTCCAGCTTCATCCCCAGGGTCAGTCCGCGCGACGCCAGGACTTCCTTGATCTCGTTGAGCGATTTGCGGCCGAGGTTTGGCGTCTTCAGCAACTCAGTCTCAGTGCGCTGGATCAGGTCGCCAATATAATAGATGTTCTCGGCCTTAAGACAGTTGGCCGAGCGCACGGTAAGTTCCAGGTCGTCCACCGGGCGCAGCAAAATAGGATCGACTTGCGGCGCTTTCACCGGCTCGCTCGCGATCGGCGTACCCTCGAGCGCCGCAAACACCGACAGCTGGTCCACCAGGACACGCGCGGCATAGCGAATCGCCTCTTCGGGCTCGACCACGCCATTGGTCTCGATATCCAGAATCAACTTGTCGAGGTCGGTGCGCTGCTCGACCCGTGCCGACTCGACCGCGTAGCTGACGCGGCGCACCGGCGAGAACGAGGCGTCGAGGATGATCTTGCCTATGCCCTTGGTCTCCTCCGGCGCTGCGCGCAGGTTGCCCGGCTGGTAGCCGCGGCCGCGCTCGACCTTGATCTGCATCTCCAGCTTCCCGCCGGGCGAAAGGTGGGCGATGACGTGCTCGGGGTTGACGATTTCCACGTCATGCGAGACTTCGATGTCCGCGGCGGTCACAGCGCCTTCGCCCTTCTTCTTCAGGGTCAGCAGGGCCTCGGTGCGGTTATGCACCTTCAGCACCACGCCCTTCAGGTTGAGCAGGATGTCGACGACGTCCTCCTGCACGCCGTCGATGGTCGAATACTCGTGCAGCACGCCGGATATCTGCACCTCGGTCGGGGCGAAGCCCGGCATCGAGGACAGGAGTACGCGCCGCAACGCATTGCCCAGCGTGTGGCCATAGCCCCGCTCGAACGGCTCCATCACAACTTTGGCATGATTCGGAGCGATGCTTTGCACGTCGATGATGCGCGGTTTCAGAAATCCACTGCTTTGCATGGAGGTTCCTCTGGGAAACTTTAACTATTACTTGGAATACAGTTCGACAACCAGGCTCTCGTTGATGGTCGAGGGCAGCTCGCTGCGCTGCGGCATGGCCTTGAACATTCCCTTCAGCGCCGTGGCATCGACTTCGAGCCATTCGGGAACGCCGCGCGACGCCGCCGCGGCGGACGCACCCTTGATGCGCAGCTGTTCCTTGGCCGCCACCGCCACTTCGATGGTATCGCCGGTACGCACATGGTAGGACGGGATGTTGACGCGCTTGCCGTTCACCGTGATGCCGTTGTGGCGCACGATCTGGCGCGCCTCATTGCGCGAAGCGCCGAAGCCCATGCGGAAACACACGGTGTCCAGGCGCGATTCGAGCATTTGCAGCAGGGACTCGCCGGTGATGCCCTTGCTGCGAGCGGCAGCGGCGTAAATGCCGCGGAACTGGCGCTCGAGGATGCCGTAAATGCGCCGGATCTTCTGTTTCTCACGCAGCTGCTTGCCGTAGTCGGACAGGCGCTGGCCGCTCTTCTGGCCGTGCTGGCCCGGCGCATAGGCGCGGCGCTCCACGGCGCACTTGTCGGTAAAACATTTCTCGCCTTTGAGGAACAGTTTCTCGCCCTCGCGGCGGCACTGGCGGCATTTGGGGTCTAGGTTGCGGGCCACGTTTCCAGTCTCCTTAGATGCGCCGACGCTTGGGCGGGCGGCAGCCGTTGTGCGGCACCGGCGT
>JAAOZY010000263.1 GCA_012274205.1 Betaproteobacteria bacterium | reverse complement strand
GCCATCGTCGCCGGATCCAGGCCCATGCTGGCGAAGTCGACCTTGCTCGGATCACCGCCGGCGCTGGCGATCGCCGCCGCCATTTTGGCCGGGTCGATCTGGCCGGCGATCGACGTCGCTGCCGCGCTCATGAAACCCTCTTTCTGCAGATCCGCGAGGCTTCCGGTCATGACCTGGCTCATCAGCGCAGTCGTCGACCCCAAGATCACGCCGCTTGCCTGCTTGACGGCTTCGGCGATCTTGGTGGGATCGCCGCCGGCGGCCACAATCGCTGCCTGGATGCCCGATTCCTGCTGCACCCGCACCGCTTCCAGCCCTTGGACCATCGCCTTCATCCTGTCCGCAAGTTCAGCCGGGACCACGCTGGTGTCCGCTCGCAGCTTGTCCATCTGCTCCGCCATCTGCTTGATCGCATCCTGGGCCATCTTCGCCTTCGCGATCTCAGTCGACACGTTATTGCCGTCCGTGGTGCTTGCCAGCGCCTGCGCCAGCGCTTTCGCCGCATCCGCCGGCATCAACCCGGCGGCACTGGCGCTCGCCACATTGGCCGCCACCGCATCCGCCACCGACTTCATCGCGGACGCTTTCGCCTGCATGCTCGCCATCTGCGCCTGCATGATGGCGGAGCTGCCTGCACTCATACCCATCATTGCGACCGGATCGATGGTGGCATCAGTCAGTTTTGCCGTGACGCTCGCGGCCATGGCCTTGATCAGATCAGCCGGGTTTTTGGTCGGGTCGGCTTTCATCGCGCTTGCGACCATTTCGTTGACCAGCGTAGCCGCCTTGAACACATTGCCGTCGGACATCGGATTCTTGTACAGGTCGGCAGCGGCAAGTCCGGTCACGCTTGCGACGGCAGCCTTGGCCGCATCGATGTCGGCTGCGCTGGGATTGGTTTTGGCGACATTTTCCGCAACCATCGTCGTCAGCGAATCGATCGCAAATACAGTGACGCTGCTGCCGGCAGTCATGCCTGCACCGGCGCCCAGGCCAAGATCCGCAGCCTGCACCACCGATTTCAATGCCGTGCGCGTGGTCGAATCGTAGGCCTCGTCATCGTCGGTGCCAAAGGTAAGGTCGGGACCTGCCATCGTCCCCTTGCCCGACACCTCCATGGTGTAGGGGGGCAGGCAGGTCGTGGCGATTTTCATCGACACGCTGCCGGCTTTGGCGACATCCCTTGCGCCGACGTTGCCGTTGGCACAGGTCAGCGTCACCACAACGCCGTCCAGCGGCGTGTTAACCACCGGCGCCACCACCGTCGCGGTGGTCGTGGCGGCGGGCGTCTCCGGTGTGGCACTGCCGCCGCAACCATGCAAAGCGAATGCTCCTGCGAGGGCGTACGCGATTGGAGCCAATCTGAACATGTACCCGGTTTTCATGATTTCTCCTTTTCTTGTCTATGAGCGAGCTGAAGAGCGCGGCGATCGACCGGCACCGGGATTACCTTCGGGCAGTCATGCTCATGCCTTGCGCCCGACCCGGGCTTCGGCCGACAGTCAAATCAGCTAAATTCTAGAAAGCGCGCACTTCGCTCTGTTGACAAAAATCACGCCGGGGGATGAAAAAAATATATTTTCTGCGCCGGGAAACGGCGCGGGACCGCGCTCGCAGGAGGCGCCGCGCGCAAAGGCGAAAGTGCTAGCGGCGGCGGCGCGCGGACTCGTAGCCGGCGCGCGCCGTAAGTTCCAGCCCGCTACGGTCGGCTTCGCTTTCGCCGGCGCGGCTGAGGCGCGTGGCGATCAGGGCCTGCCAGGCGGTGTTGGCAAGATCTGCGGGGTTCCGGCCCAGCCCGTACAGCGCCGCGCCGGCTCAGTGCACCAGCTGATTGATCTCGATGATGGGCAGCAGGATCGCGAGCACGATCAGCAGCACCACTCCGCCCATCACCAGGATCATCACCGGCTCGAGCAGCGTAAGGAACACGGCAAGGCGCCGCTCCAGCGACTGGGTCTCGAGCTGCGCCGCGCGCTGCAGCATCTGCTCCAGTTTTCCGCTCACCTCCCCGCTCGCCACCAGATGCACCATCAGCGGCGGAAACACGCGCGTTTCAGCCAGCGCCCGCGCCAGGCTTTCGCCCTCGCGCACGCGCTCGATCGCGCCCTCGATGGCGTCGCGCATCACCGTATTGGTCATCACGCGCGCGCCCGAGCCGAGCGCCGAGAGCAGCGGCACGCCGCCGCCGACGAGAATGGCGAGCGTACTGGCAAAGCGCGAAGTGTTGACGCTGCGGATCAGCGCGCCGAGCCAGGGCGAGCGCAGCAGGAACCCGTCCCAGGCGCGCCTGGGCCCGTCGCGGCGCAGCGCGAGGCGCAGCGCGACGGTTGCCCCGATCACGAGGACGGCGATGTAGGGCCAGGCCGCGCGCAGGAAGTTCGACAGCGCAATGAGCGCGCGCGTCAGCAGCGGCAGGCTTTGCCGCGACTGCTGGAACACCTGCACGATCTGCGGCACCACGAACACCAGCAGGCCGGTTACGATGCTCACCGCCACCAGCGTGACCAATATCGGATAGAGCAGCGCGAGGCTGGTCTTTTGCTTCATCGCCTGGCGCGCGTCCAGGTAGTCGGCAAGATGCTGCAATACCGTCGGCAGCGCGCCGGATTCCTCGCCGCCGTGCACCAGCGCGCGGTAGAAGTCGGGGAAACTGCGGTCGTAGCTGCCGAGCGCGCCCGCGAGCGACAAGCCAGCGGTGATTTCGGACTTGACGCCCCCGAGCACCTCGCGCGTCAGCGGCGCCGACACCTCCTCGATCAGCGCGTTGAGGGTTTGCTCCATGGTGAGCCCCGAGCCGAGCAGGGTCGCCATCTGCCGCGTCACCAGGCTCAGTTCGTCCGAGGAAATGCCGCGCGCCCAGGGCTGGCGCGCGCGCTCGCGCGCGCGCATCAGGTCGATTACTGAGGGCAGCAGGCCTTGTGCGCGCAACTGCGCGCGCGCCTGGCGCGCCGTATCGGCCTGAACCACTCCCGACACCGTGCGCCCGGCCGCGTCCAGGGCCTCGTAGCGGAATGCTTCCATCGCCCGGCCTTACTCGCGCGTCACGCGCACTACCTCTTCGAGGCTGATCGCGCCTTCCGCGGCCCAGCGCATGCCGTCGTCGCGCAGCGTGCGCATGCCGTGGGCGATGGCGTGGTCGCGCAGCGCCTGCTCGGAGGAGCGGTCGTGTATCAGCCGGCGCAGCGCATCGTCGAAGGTCAGCAGTTCATAGATGCCGGTGCGGCCGCGATAGCCCGAGTGGTTGCAGGCGGGGCAGCCCTGCGCGGTAAAGAAGGTTCCCGCCATCGGCGCGAAGCCCAGCGCCTTCAGCTGCGCGCCGTCAGTCTCGAACGGCTTGCGGCACTCGACGCAGAGGCGGCGCACCAGCCGCTGCGCCACCACGCCGATCAGGCTGGTGGCGAGCAGAAACGGCTCCACGCCCATGTCGACCAGGCGCGTGACCGCGCTGACCGCGTCGTTGGTGTGCAGGGTGGCGAACACCAGATGGCCGGTCAGGCTCGCCTGCACCGCGATCTGCGCCGTTTCCAGGTCGCGGATTTCGCCGATCATGACCACGTCGGGATCCTGGCGCAGGATGGTGCGCAGCGCGCGCGCAAAGCTCATCTCGATGCGGGCGTTGATCTGCGTCTGGCTGATGCCGTCGAGGTCGTACTCGATCGGATCCTCCACCGTCATGATGTTCAGCGCCTTCGGATCCAGGCGCGACAGCGAGGCGTACAGCGTCGTGGTCTTGCCCGAGCCGGTCGGCCCGGTCACCAGGACGATGCCGTGCGGCGCGTTGATGAGCTTGTCCATGTGCGCGAGCGTCGCAGCATCCATCCCCAGGCGCGACAGATCGAGCCGGCCGGCCTGCTTGTCGAGCAGGCGCAGCACCACGCGCTCGCCGTGCCCGGTCGGAATGGTCGACACCCTGACGTCGATCGGCTTGCCCGCCACCCGCAGCGTGATGCGCCCGTCCTGCGGCAGCCGCTTCTCGGCGATGTCGAGCTGCGCCATGATCTTGATGCGCGACACGATCGAGTTGTGCAGCGCGCGCGCCGGCTCGATCAGGTCGCGCAGGGTGCCGTCGATGCGCAAACGCACCACCGAGCGCGCTTCGAACGGTTCGATGTGGATGTCCGATGCCCCGTCGCGCAGCGCCTGGGTGAACAACGCGTTGATCAGGCGGATCAGCGGCGCGTCGTTCTGACTTTCGAGCAGATCCTCGACCTTGGGTATGTCCTGCAACAGCCGCGACAGGTCGAAATCCTGCGCCAGGTCATCGGCCAGCGCCGCCGCGCCGGCATCGGCGGCATTGTAGAGGCTGGATATCAGCTCGTCGTACTCCTCGGCGCCGATGCGCCGCGCCTGCAGCGGCACGCCGAGCACGCGGCGCAGCTCCGCCAGCGCGCCCGCACCGGCCCCGCTGCGCACCGCCACCTGCGCCACGCCGTCGGCCAGATCGGTGACGACTACGCCTTTGGACTTGGCGAAGGCATAGGGAACAACCGGCTTGATCATTGCGATGCGGCGGGCTTGTCCGCTTGCCTTGCCGCCGCACCATCGCGCGGCGGCAGGCTGGGCGATCCGAAATCCCTTAGATCGGTGCCCGACTGTTTGACCTTCTGCTGCTCGCCCAGGATGTAGTCGTAGCGATTGTCGGTGAGCGAATTGGCGCTCTCGGCATTGCGCAGCACCGTCGGCCGCAGGAACACCATGAGATTGGTCTTGTTGCGCGTGCGCGTGTTGTAACGGAACAGGCTGCCGATGAGCGGCAGGTCTCCCAGTCCCGGAACCTTGCTCACGCCGTCGTTGACCGTGTCCTGAATCAGGCCGCCGATCACCACGATCTGGCCGTCGTTGACCAGCACCGACGAATCGACCGCGCGCTTGTTGGTAATGATGCCCGAGGCGTTGCTGGTCGAATCCACGCTGGAAACCTCCTGCGAGATCTGCAGCCGGACCGTGCCGCCTTCGGATATCTGCGGCTTGATCTTCAGCGTCAGGCCGACGTCCTTGCGCTCTATCGTCTGAAACGGCGTCGGCGTGGTGGCCGCGGCCGAAACCGCGTAGGAGCCGGTGATGAACGGGACGTTCTGTCCGATGACGATCTTCGCCTCCTCGTTGTCCAGGGTCAGCAGGGTAGGCGTCGACAGTATGTTGGCGTTGGCGTC
>JAAOZY010000262.1 GCA_012274205.1 Betaproteobacteria bacterium | reverse complement strand
CACCTGGCTCGCGTGGAAACTCTCGGGCGGCGCATTGCACATCACCGACGTGTCGAACGCCTCGCGCACCATGCTCTACGACATACATGCGGGCGACTGGGACGAGGATCTGCTCGCGCTGTTCCGCGTTCCTCGCGCCCTGCTGCCGCGGGTACTGCCGTCTTCGCGCGTCTACGGCGAGACCGCCAGAAAGATTTTCGGTGCTCCGATCCCGATTGCCGGTATCGCCGGCGACCAGCAGGCAGCCCTCTTCGGCCAGGCCGGCCACGCCCCGGGCATGGCCAAAAACACCTACGGCACCGGCTGCTTCATGCTGCTCAATACCGGCGCCGATGCCGTACGGTCCAAACATGGCTTGCTCACCACCCGCTGCGCCCAAAGCGGCGCCAGGCCGCAGTACGCACTCGAGGGCGGCGTATTCATCGCCGGGGCGGTGGTGCAGTGGCTGCGCGACGGCCTGGGCTTCATCCGCTCGTCGGCCGACGTCGAAGCGCTAGCCGCGAGCGTGCAGGACACCGGCGGCGTCTACCTGGTGCCGGCCTTTGCCGGCCTGGGCGCGCCGCACTGGGACGCCTACGCCCGCGGCACCATGCTCGGCCTCACGCGCGGGACCACGCGCGCGCACATCGCGCGCGCCGCGCTCGAGGCGATCGCGTTCCAATCGGCCGAAGTGCTGCAATCGATGCAAAAGGACGCCGGCATCCGTCTGAAGGAGCTGCGCGTGGACGGCGGCGCCACGGCCAACCATACGCTGATGCAGTTCCAGGCCGACATCCTCGACGTGCCAGTGCAGCGCCCGAAGGTGCTGGAAACCACCGCGCTCGGTGCGGCTTATCTGGCCGGGCTCGCCACCGGCGTGTGGAAGAACACCGCCGCGATCGGCCGCCAGTGGGCGGCGGGGCGCCGCTACGAGCCTTCGATGAGCCGCAGCGAAGCCGGGGACCGCATGGCCGGATGGGCGCGCGCGCTGGAACGGTCCAAGGATTGGGTCGAACGCTAGTCAGCAGCGGAGCTCGAGCTTGCGCGGACGGCGGCCCGTCCGCGCGGATCGTCGATTGCGCACGGACGAAAAGCTGTCCGTACGCAATCGACGATCTCGGATAACCCCTCCGCGCCGTCCTTTGTCTTTATCCAGTACCTTGTTTTTGGTACGGATTGCTTTTATCCGTACCAAAAACAAGGTTGGCGCGCGGAGCGCGAAATGGCCGCCCTGACACGCAGCCAGCTGAATCGCGCCCCGCGCTGCTCAACGATCCGACGAATTGCGCGCCCTACGCAGTCCCGCCCACCGTCAATCCGTCGATGCGCAAAGTAGGCTGGCCCACGCCCACCGGCACGCTCTGGCCGTCTTTGCCGCAGGTGCCGACGCCGGTGTCGAGGCGCATGTCGTTGCCGACCATCTTGACGCGCTTGAGCGCATCCGGGCCATTGCCGATGAGCGTGGCGCCTTTCACCGGATAGGTGACCTTGCCGTTCTCGATCATGTAGGCTTCCGACGCGGAAAACACGAACTTGCCGCTGGTGATGTCCACCTGCCCGCCGCCGAAGTTGACCGCGTACAGTCCGCGCTTGACCGTGGCGATGATCTCCTGCGGGTCCTTGTCGCCGTTGAGCATATAGGTGTTGGTCATGCGCGGCAGCGTGCTGTGGGCGTAGGATTCGCGCCGCGCGTTGCCGGTGACCGGCACGCCCATCAGGCGCGCGTTGAGGCTGTCCTGCATGTAGCCGCGCAGGATGCCGTCCTCGATCAGCACCGTGCGCTGGCTCGCATTGCCCTCGTCGTCGATGTTCAGTGACCCGCGCCGGTCGGGCATAGTGCCGTCGTCGACGACAGTGACGCCCTTCGCCGCGACGCGCTTGCCGATGCGCCCGGCGAAGGCCGAGCTGCCCTTGCGGTTGAAGTCGCCCTCCAGGCCGTGGCCGATCGCTTCGTGCAGGAGTACCCCGGGCCAACCCGGCACGAGCACTACAGTCCTGTTGCCCGCGGGCGCCGGGCGCGCCCGCAGGTTCACCAGCGCCTGGTGCACCGCCATGCCGGCATACTCGCGCAAGCGCTCGTCGTCGAAATATGCGTAATCGAAGCGCCCGCCGCCGCCGGCGCTGCCCTGCTCGCGCCGGCCGTTCTCTTCGGCGATCACGGTGAGCGAGACGCGCACCAGCGGGCGCACGTCGGCGGCCATCACGCCGTCGGAGCGCGCTACCAGCACCACCTCGTATTCGCCGCCGAGCCCCGCCATCACCTGCACCACGCGCGGGTCGAGCGCGCGCGCATGCGCTTCCAGGCGCTCGAGCAGGCGCACCTTGTCCGCATCGGCCAGCGAGGCAAGCGGGTCGGCCGGGCGGTAGAGGTCGCGCGCGGCGCCGCGGCGCGCGACCGCGCTGCGGCCATGGGCGCGTACGCGGCCGTTCTGGCCGCCCTGCGCGATGGCGCGCGTGGCCCTGGCCGCGTCTTCGAGCGCGACCAGGCTGATGTCGTCGGAAAAAGCGAAGGCGGTTTTCTCGCCCGAAATCGCGCGCACGCCCACGCCCTGCTCGATGTTGAAGCTGCCCGCCTTGACGATGCCCTCCTCCAGACTCCAGCCCTCCGAGCGCACATACTGGAAATACAGGTCCGCGTAGTCGATCCTGTGCGCCATAATCGAGCCGAACACGCGCTCGAGCTTGCCCGCGCCGAGATCGTAGGGTACGAGCAGGCAGGATTCGGCGGTGTTGAATAACTGCGTCTGGGTAGGGGTAGCGGCGGAAGTCTGCATAGCGACGTTCGGCTCCTGGGCAAGAGTGTCCATTCTACGCTGTTGGACCGTCGAACCGGGGTTGAGTTCTCGCGCAAGCGCGTCAGAATGCCGCGGGCGCACGGATGGTCGCCCCGTAGGCGGAGCGCGCCTGCTCGGCACGGTCCAGCGGGCTTGTCACCCCGCGGCCGCCCTTGTTCATGACGTGGGTATAGATCATGGTGGTCTCCACATTCGCATGGCCCAGCAATTCCTGCACCGTACGAATGTCGTGTCCGTGCTGCAGCAGATGGGTAGCGAACGAGTGGCGCAATACATGCGAAGAAACCGGTTTGACGATGCCGGCCGCCTGCGCCGCGCGCTTGACGCTGCGATGCAGCGTATCCGCATATACGTGATGGCGCCGGATGACGCCGGTCTCCGGATCGGCCGAACGCGTCGCGGACGGAAATACGAACTGCCATCCCCATTCGAAGCCCGCGCGCGGATACTTGCGCGAGAGCGCATGCGGCAACCACACTTCGCCATAACCTTCCGCCAGATCGCGCCGGTGCAATCGGCGCACCTTGCCCAAGTGACCGTGCAGCGGCTGCACCACCGCCTGCGGCAGCATGGTGCATCGGTCCTTGCCGCCCTTGCCATCGCGCACCATGATTTGATGGTAGGAAAAATCGACGTCCTTGACGCGCAGCTTGAGGCATTCGCGCAGGCGCAGACCGGCACCGTAGAGCAAACTCGCCATCAACCACCTCGTTCCTTCCAGCTCGACCAGCAGCGCACGCACCTCGGCTTCGGAAAGGACCACCGGCAAACGCACCGGTCGCTTCGCCCGCACCATTCCGTCCAGCCAGGGCAGATCGAGCCCCAGCACCTGGGCGTAAAGGAACAGCAGCGCGGACAAAGCCTGATTCTGCGTCGCCGCGGCAACGTTGCGCTCGGTTGCGAGATGGCTCAGGAACGCGCCGACCTCGGCCGCTCCCAACTCGCGCGGATGCCGCTTGCCGGTGAAATAGATGAAGCGCTTGATCCAGTGCACATAAGTCTTTTCAGTACGCGGACTGTAGTGTTTGGTGCGAATGCTGGCGCGCACCTGATCGAGCAGCCGGAGCTTTCCGGCCTGCGTTTCGGAAACCGATTGTGATTCAGGAAGTTGACCCATTTTTTGCCACCTATCACGGACGCCGGCGCGGCAATGAGCTCTTAACGCCTTGATTCCAGGGGTGGTTGACCGCAATACCGTCCGTCATGTCATGTGATAAATTGCAGTTCTTCGATTCATTAAACGTTAGAGCACATAGGAATTAGCATCGTATGGCCAAGGGTTTCGTCTACGTTCTAAGCAATGCGGCGTATCAAGGCCTCTTGAAGATTGGCTTTTCCCGCAAAGTGCCAGACGGACGCGCCGCCGAACTAGACACCACTGGCGTTCCGAGCCCCTTCGTTGTTGAGTATTATTGTCTTGTCGAAGGCGATGCTGAACTCGAAGGCCAAGTGCATAGGTTATTGAATGCGAAACGTCATCGGAAAGACCGCGAGTTCTTTCGAGTCGAAGTTAACGAAGCCATAGTGGAAATCCAACGCGTATGCCCAGCTCCCGAATACGTTTGGTCGCGCGTTCCGGTCACTCCCCCAACAAAGGCCAGACCATCAACGGTCAAATGCCTTAAGTGCGGCGCAAGCTATGTAGTCGCCGTGTATTGCCCTAAATGCCAAGTCAAGCTTGAGTGGTGAAATGTGCTCTGACATCGCGCTGGAACGGCCGACTTGTTTTCAACCGCCAAGCTCAGCACACGCCGGAGCGGGAACGTAGAGCACATGAAGTTTGTCGCCCCCGGAGACGGCGTAGAGTTCGAAATTCCGGATGAGTGGTGGTCATTCGCAGAGATGGCAACTTTTTCTGCAAGAAACGGCGGAACGCATTATCCATATCCTGCTAAACAAACCTCTATAGAGGTCGTGCCAATTGCTGATGTCGAATCGCCAATTCGTAACGCTGGGGTTCAGCCGTTTCGCAAGTACAAGCTCGTTCCCGTTCTCCTCGCATTTACATCACCGGAGTGCGCGCTACCGCCGGTCGAAGTGGAGGCACTACCCAGTGGTCCCGGTACCAGGTATCGCGTAGTCAATGGTTATCATCGGTACTATGCGTCGATCGCGGCCGGGTATACGAAACTCCCTGTCATAGTCCGTGCCGGCGAACATGTGCTCTAACCATCTGTCGCAAAGGACGCGCTGGAGCGGCCATCGTGTTTTCCACCACCGCGCTCGGCGCGCCTTTGAACAGAAACGTTAGGGCGTCGAGGAGATCCTACGTGGTCGAGATACGTGATACGGACTTTGTAGCCCAACTATTTGCGGTGGTAGGCCGAGATGAGTCCGCCACTGTTTCCTCTGTGTATGTATCCCCTTACCTCGTCGCGAAGCACGTAGCGGGTGTAGTGATTACTGCCTCCGGCACTCCCCCGCGAGCCACTCTGTTCTTTCCACTGATGGGATCAACCCGCATGTACACAGGCTGGGGAACATTTCGCGCAATTGACGCGGGAACAAATGAATACGACGCCATAATGGAATACCTCGTGAAGCACCGTCTGGTAGAGAATGGGAATTATGTTGGACCAATACCCCCGACTCTTTCAATGCCCGCCTAACCACCGGTTTGAGAGCGACGCGAATCGGCGCTGCGCGCCGTATCGCGCGCCTCAACCGGAACGTTAGACGGCGAACGTGCGAACCATCCTCTATTGGTTTATGTTTATTCCGGTGGCTTTGGCCTCTTTTTTCCAATTGGCGAACTGGCT
>JAAOZY010000261.1 GCA_012274205.1 Betaproteobacteria bacterium | reverse complement strand
GTCGCTCGATATCGCGGCGAAGGGCGCATTGCCGCCCAGCGCTTCGCCGGCTGTGGCGCGCGCCGCTTCGCGCATGTCCATCATGACTTCCATGCGCCCAGCGCCTGCGCCGCGACAGCGGCATCGGAAAACGGTGTGCGCTGCCCCGCGCTCTCCTGGTAATCCTCGTGGCCCTTGCCGGCGATCAGCACCACGTCGCGCGCTGCCGCCGAGGCGATCGCGGCAGCGATCGCCTGGCGCCGGTCGACGACCATCAGCGGCGCCTGCCCCGTGTGCGCCTCGGACAGCACGCCCTCGAGGATGTCGGTGATGATCGCCATCGGGTCTTCGCTGCGCGGGTTGTCGCTGGTGAGCAGCACCTGGTCGGCATTGCGCGCCGCGATTGCCCCCATGAGCGAGCGCTTGCCGCGATCGCGGTCGCCGCCGCAGCCGAAAACACACACCAGCCGCCCGCCATCGGCATCGGCCAGCGGACGCAGGCTGGCCAGCACCGCCTCCAGCGCGTCCGGGCTGTGGGCGTAGTCGATCACCGCAAGCGGCCGGCCCGCGCCGCCCAGGCATTGCATGCGCCCCGGCGGGGATTCGAGCTGCGCCACCGCCGCCACCGCCTGATCGAGCGCCACCCCGGCGCCGAGCAGCACACCGAGCACGCCGAGCAGATTGGCGACGTTGAAGCGGCCAAGCAGCGCACATTTGACTTCGGCGCGGCCCCAGCTGCTAGCCAGGCCGAAGGCGATGCCGTCGCGCGCAATGCGGATATCTTCGGCTTCGAGGTAGAACTGCAGACCGGCGGCGCTGGCGACGCCCGCGTGCGCACTGTAGCCGGCGCACGCGATCTGGCTGCCGGCGAGCTTTTGCGCGAGGCGCACGCCGAGCACGTCGTCCATGTTCAGCACCGCGCCGGCCAGCCCGGGCGCATCGAACAGCAGCGCCTTCGCCGCGGCGTAGCGCTCCATGTCGCCGTGGTAGTCGAGATGGTCGCGCGAGAAATTGGTGAACAGCGCCACATCGAAGTGCGCGCCGTTGACGCGGCCCTGGTCCAGGCCGACCGAAGACACTTCCATCACCGCGCCCTGCGCACCCTCGTGCAGAAACGCGGTCAGCTGACGCTGCAGGTCGATCGCGTCCGGCGTGGTATTGAGCGCCGGCGTCAGAACCGCGGCCGCTTTGTGCCCGCGCACGCCGGGGAAACCGCTGCCCAGGGTGCCGATCACCGCGGTCTTGCGCCCGAGCGCGTTGAACGCCTGCGCTATCCACTGGCTGCAGGTGGTCTTGCCGTTGGTGCCGGTCACTCCCGCGAGCCAGAGTTTTTCCGAAGGGCGGCCATAGACTTCGTCGGCAAGATCGCCAGCGAGCAGGCGCAGGCCATCGACCGCGACGTTGGGCAGGCGCCAGTCCGGATTCCAGGCAAAGCCCTCGCGCTCCCACAACACCGCGGACGCACCGCGCGCGATGGCATCGGCGATGTGGCGCCGGCCGTCGCTGCTCGCGCCCGGATAGGCGACGAAAGCCTCGCCCGCGCCCAAGCTGCGGCTGTCGGCGCTCAAGCCGCCGATGTCCGCGCCCTGCTGGCGCAGCCGCTCGAGAATATCGATAGCCGTCCGGTTCACGCTAAAGCGCCGCCTTCGGTTCAGGCGCCGGGCGCATCGGTATCTGCTGCATCCATCGCGAGCCCCTTGCGTTCAAACGTCTTCCTTGATTTCCGAACCATCGGGCGGCAGCTCCAGCGGCTCGAGCGGCGCATCCGGCGGCACCCCGAGCATGCGCAACGCCCCGCCCATCACCGCGGAAAACACCGGCGCCGCGACCGCGCCGCCGTAGTACTGGCCCGCGGAGGGCTCATCGATCATCACCGCTATCACCAGCCGCGGCGCCGACGCCGGCGCCAGCCCGACGAAGGAGGCCACGTATTTGTTCTTCGCATAGCCGCCGTTTTCCTCCTTGTGCGCAGTGCCGGTCTTGCCCGCGACGCGATAGCCGACGATGCGCGCCCTGGGCGCGGTGCCGCCGGGCTGCACTGCGAGTTCGAGCATGGCGCGCAGCTTGTGCGCGGTGGCCGCCGCGATGACCTGCTTGCCGGTGACCGGCGCATCGACGCGCAGCAGCGACAGCGGCATCAACTCGCCGTCGTTCGCAAATATGGTGTAGGCGCGCGCCAATTGCAGCAGCGACACCGAAATGCCGTGCCCATAGGCCATGGTCGCCTGCTCGATCGGGCGCCAGCTCTTGTAGGGCCGCAGCCGGCCGCCGGCGGCGCCGGGAAAATGCAGACGCGGCGCAGTGCCGAATCCGACCTTGTCGAACATGTCCCACATGTCCCCGGCCGGCAGGCTGAGCGCGATCTTGGCCGCGCCGACGTTGCTCGAGCGCTGGATCACCTGCGCCACGGTCATGTCGTCGAAGCGGTGCGCGTCGTGGATGGTCGCACGGCCGATGCTCATGCTGCCGCCGGCCGTCGCTATCTTCGTGTTCGGCGTCACTTTGCCTTCGTCGATCGCCAGCGCCACGGTGAACGGCTTCAGCGTGGAGCCCGGCTCGAAGGTATCGGTGATAACGCGGTTGCGCAGCTGTCCGCCGGACAGGCGGCTGCGGTTGTTCGGGTTGTAGGTAGGCAGATTGGCGAGCGCGAGCACTTCGCCGGTGTTCGCGTCGAGCACGACGATCGCGCCGGCCTTGGCCTTGTTCGCATCCACGGCGAGCTTGAGCTGCGAGAACGCGAGGTTCTGCAGTTTCGCATCCAGCGCCAGCGTAAGGTCACGCCCGTCCTGCGCCGCCCGGATCGACTCGGTATCCTCGACGATCTGTCCCATGCGATCCTTGATCACGCGCCTGCTGCCGGACTTGCCCGCCAGCGTGGACTGGAACGCGAGTTCGATGCCGTCCTGGCCAACGTCGTCCGCGCCGGTGAAGCCGAGCACCTGCGCCATCACGTCGCCGCCCGGGTAGTAGCGGCGGTATTCGCGGTTCTGGAACAGACCCGGTATGTGCAGCTCGCTCACGCGCTCGGCGATCTCCGGCGGAATCTGGCGCTTCAGATAGACGAACGAGGTCGACTCGTTCAGGCGCTTGTCGATTTCCTTCGGCGGCATCTCCAGCAGCGCCGCCAGCTTGCTGCGCTGCTGCGAGGAAAACTGCACTTCCTCCGGAATCGCCCACACCGACTTCACCGGCGTGCTGATGGCGAGCGCCTCGCCGTGGCGGTCGGTGATCTTGCCGCGCGTCGCGCTGATCTCGAGCACCCTGCTGTAGCGCGATTCGCCTTTTTGCTGCAGGAAATCGTTGCGCATACCCTGCAGGTAGACCGCGCGCCCCGCGAGCACGAGAAAGCCTGCGGCGATCAGCGCCAGCAGCATGCGCGAGCGCCACAGCGGCAGTTGCAGCGCAAGCACCGGACTCGCGGCGTAGTTCATTGCCGCAGCTCCTTCGCGGGCATCACCACCTGTGTGCGCTTCGCATCGGGCACGCTCATATGCAGGCGCTCGCGCGCGATCTTCTCGACGCGCGCATGCATCGCCCAGGTGCTCTGCTCGAGCTGCAGCTGCCCCCATTCGATGTCGATCTTCCTCGCGCTCTCCTGCTCGCGCTCGAGTTCGGCGAACAGTTTTCGGGTCTTGTCCTGTGAAGTCACGAGGCCGAGCGCGCACGCGGTCAGCAGCGCCAGCAGGATCAGGTTGATGCGCGCCAACTCAGGCCCCGGTGCGTTCGGCAACGCGCAGCGTGGCGCTGCGCGCGCGCGGATTGGCGGCGATTTCCGCGGCCGCGGGGCGCTGCGCCCTGCCGACCAGGCGCAGCTTCGGCTGCGGCAGCTCGCGTTCGCGCAGCGGCAGCCGGATCGGCAGGTCGGCGTGCGCCGCGTCGCGCATGAAGCGCTTGACGACGCGGTCTTCGAGCGAATGGAAGGTGATCACCGCCAGGCGCGCGCCCGGATTGAGCAGGCCGAGGATTTGCGGCAGGGCTAACGACAACTGCGCAAGCTCCTGATTGACGTAAATCCGTACAGCCTGGAAGGTGCGCGTCGCCGGGTCCTTGTTTTTTTCCCGCGTGCGGACGGCCGCACCCACGATATCGGCAAGTTGCCCTGTAGTGAGGATTGGCCGTCCCTGCCGAGCAGCAACAATCGCCTTTGCAATCTGTTTAGCAAACCGTTCTTCACCATAATCGCGGATCACCTCCCTGATCTCGGATTCACCGGCCGTTTCCAGCCACTGTGCGGCGGTTTGCCCCCGGCTCGTGTCCATGCGCATATCGAGCGGTCCGTCGCGGCGGAAACTGAAGCCGCGCGCGGCATCGTCGAGCTGCGGCGAAGACACGCCCAGGTCGAGCAGCACCCCATCCACACCCTCCAGGCCGAGGTGCTCCAACACCCCCGCCAGTTCGGCGAAGCTCGCGTGCACCATGCGAAAGCGCGCGTCGCCTATTCTTGTTGCAGCCGCGACCGCCTGCGGGTCGCGGTCGAGCCCGATCAGGCGCCCGCCCGCTCCGAGCCGCTCCAGAATCAGGCGGCTGTGTCCGCCGCGCCCGAAAGTTGCATCGACATAGCAACCCTCCCGGCGCTTCGAATCGGCGCGTATTGCCAATGCATCGACTGCCTCCTGCAGCAGCACCGTCTCGTGCGCAAGCTGCGCCGCCATGGCGGGCACACCCTCATCCGTGACTGCGCTCACAGAGCAAAATCTTCCATCCCCGGCGGCAGCTGGGTCTGCGCCGTCAACTGCTGCAACTGTTTTTCCCAGGTTTCCTGATTCCAGATCTCAAAATGGCTGCCCTGGCCGACCAGCATCACCTGCTTCTCCAGCGCCGCGAACTTGCGCAACTCCGGCGACACCAGCACGCGCCAGGCAGCGTCGATTTCAATTTCCTCGGCGAAGCCCACGAGCAAGCGCTTCCACACGGAGAAGCGCGGGTCGAGCGCGGGAAAGCCCATCACGCGATCGCGTATCGGACCCCAGGCGCTCGCCGGATAGAGCAGCAGGCAAGCGTCGGGATGGGCGGTGAGGACCAGGCTCGGAGGCGAGGATTTTTCCAGCAGCGCGTCGCGATGGCGCGCGGGGACGGTCAGGCGCCCTTTGGCATCGAGGCTTAAGGCTGCCGCACCCTGAAACATCGTCCCCCCTTTATTGGCGTGAGCGGCTTAGGTGGGAAATCCCATAATTTCCCACTAAAAGCTACTATTCCCCACTTTAGAGGAGATAATTGTTCAGGTCAAGGGGTCCGAATGAAGATTTTCTTAATTGAGACAATGGCTTAAAAGCGATTGTACCAGCTTTTTATAAAAAATAAATAAATAAAAAACAAATAGATAGAATACATATCGAATGTAATTTATTAATAATCGCGGTTTCGCTCGCCCCACCGGCCCCGCGCCACGCCCGCCATGCACGGCCTCTTCTGCGCATTCGCCTATAATCGACTTTTGAATACACCGAAGCCACCGATCATGATGCTCAGCCCCGAAGACATGGATTTGGTTTTCCGCAACGCGCGCACCCAAAACGGCTGGCAGCCGCGGCTGGTCGACGATGCGCAATTGCGCGAGCTCTATGCCCTGATGAAGTGGGCGCCCACGACGATGAACACCAACCCGGCGCGGATACTGTTCCTGCGCAGCCGGGAAGCGAAAGAGAGACTGAGGCCCGCGCTCAGCCCGGGCAACGTCGACAAGACGATGGCGGCACCGGTGACTGCGATCATCGCCTACGACACCGAGTTCTATGAACTGCTGCCGAAACTGTTTCCGCACAACCAGAACGCGCGCGCCAATTTCGCCGGCGAGGAAAAGAAAGCAAGCACGGAGAAAATCGCATTCCGCAACGGCTCGATGCAAGGCGGCTATTTCATTCTCGCCGCGCGCTGCATCGGCCTGGACTGCGGCCCGATGTCCGGATTCGACAACGCCAAGGTGGACGCCGAATTTTTTGCCGGGACCGGCGTCAGGTCGAATTTCCTGTGCAACCTGGGCTACGGCGATCCTTCCAAGGTCATGCCGCGCAATCCGCGGCCCGAGTTCGACGAAGTGTGCAAGCTGCTCTAGTGTCTTCTTGACAATCAGCAGTTGAGCAGCAGTCGGCGCTGACGCGGGAGCGAAGAGCAATGGCCAGAACGGCAGCGCCAGCTAAAAAAGGGGCGCCGAAGAAAACGCGCAGAAAGAGCGCACCCAAGGTGGCCGCCGCGCGCGGGCGCGCGAACGCCGCGCCGGCCCCGGACGCGGCCGCGCAGCGGCATTGCATAGCGGCGATAGGCGCGTCGGCCGGCGGATTCGAGGCGATCCGCAGCTTCTTCGACACCATGCCCGCGGACAGCGGGATTGCGTTCGTCGTTATCCAGCATCTGCACCCGACGCAGAAGAGCCTTGCGGCGGAACTCTTCGGCAAGCGCACTGCAATGCCGGTAGTGCAGGCGCAAGACGGCATGCGCGCCGAACCGAACCACGTGTACACCATCCCGCCTAACACCTATCCTTCGATCGAGCGCGGCGTGCTGCGGCTCGTGGCGCCCAAGTTGCAGCATGGCCTGCGCCTGCCGGTCGACTATTTCTTCGAGTCACTAGGCGAGGATCAGCGCGAGCGCGCGATCGGCATCGTGCTTTCCGGCAGCGGCTCCGACGGCGCGCTCGGCGTGAAAAGCATCGCCGGCTACGGTGGCAT
>JAAOZY010000043.1 GCA_012274205.1 Betaproteobacteria bacterium | reverse complement strand
TTCGCTCAGGCGTTCGCTGGGTTCGCTCAGGCGTTCGCTGGGTTCGCTCAGGCGTTCGCTGAGCTCGCTCAGGCGTTTCTTGTCAGCCATGGCGCGAGATCCTGCGGCGCGTCGATGCATGCGAGCGGATTGAGTTCGGTGAGGCTGTCGCGGGGGTGCGCACCGTAGCTCACCGCCAATGCCGGCACGCCAGCGCTCACCGCCATCTGCAGATCGTGCGCCGTGTCGCCTATCATCAGTGTCGCTTCGGGCCCGATCAGCAACTCCGCCATCAATTCCTGCAGCATGGCCGGATGCGGCTTGGAATGGGTTTCATCGGCGCAGCGCGAAGAATCGAAATACTGCCTCAGTTGCGTGGCGTCGAGCACGCGATCGAGTCCGACGCGACTCTTGCCGGTCGCCACCGCGAGCAGGTGCCCGCGCTGCTTCAATTCGGCCAGCATTTCGCGCATTCCCGGAAATAATTCTATGTCGGGGTCGCGCGCCAGATAATGGTGCCGATAGCGTTCCGCCAGCCTGCCGTAATCCGCGGGCGGCAGCTCCGGCACTGCATAAGACAGGGCGTCTTTCAGGCCCAGTCCTATCACATGCGCCGCGCGCTCGCGCTCCGGCACCGGCAGCCCGAGGTCGCGGCAGCTCTCCTGGATACTGGCGACGATGGCCGAAGCCGAGTCCATCAGCGTTCCGTCCCAGTCGAAAACCAGCAACTCAAATCGTCTTGGCATGATTCATCCGTTTAAATGGGGCTGCATCCGGCACATGCAAGCCCCCGTCGGCGCGCGCCGGGCCTAAGTGCCTAGTTCAAAACGAGGGGATAGGCCCCGAAGGAAGTCCCCCTGGGAGACCTCCGCTCGTGCGCCCCTGAATTGGGGGCCATTTCGGTAATTCTGAAATGGCCTCTAAGTCCCGGGCCGCTCTTTTTCCAGCACCAGCATGAAATTCTCGAGGTCGGGCGGCAGCGGCGCCTCCAGCCTGAGCGGCTCGCCGCTCGCCGGATGCACGAATGCGAGCTTCCAGGCATGCAGGAACATGCGCTTCAAACCCCGCTTGGCCAGGCGCTTGTTGAGCTCGAAATCGCCGTACTTGTCGTCGCCGACGATGGGAAAGCCCAGATGCGCCAGGTGCACGCGGATCTGGTGCGTGCGCCCGGTCTTCAACTGCGCCTGCAGCAGGCTGCAGGCGCCGCAGGCGCGTACCAGCTCGAATACGGTGTGCGCCTCGCGCCCCTCGTCATCGACGCTGACGCGGCGCTCGCCCGCCCCGGTGACATAGCGCTGCAGCTTGAGCTTGACATGCTGCTTGCCTGCCGGCCAGCGCCCCTGCACCAGCACCAGGTAGCGTTTGTCCACCTGTCCCGCACGCATCAACTCGTGCATCGCCGTCAGCACCGCGCGTTTTTTTGCCAGCAGCAGCAGGCCCGAGGTGTCGCGATCCAGGCGATGCACCAGTTCGAGGAACTTCGCCTGCGGGCGCGCCACGCGCAACTGCTCGATCACGCCGTAGCTGATGCCGCTGCCGCCATGCACCGCCAGGCCGGCGGGCTTGTTGGCGGCGATCAGCCCCTCGTCCTCATACAACAGCGGCAGGTCGATAGCCGGCGGCTTCGGCGCGGCGGTCTTGGTGCCGAGGCGCAGGGGTGGAATGCGCACCCGGTCGCCTTCCTGCAGGCGGTAGGTCGCATCTACGCGCCCGCTGTTCACCCTGACCTCGCCGCTTCTGAGTATGCGGTAGATATGGCTCTTCGGCACGCCTTTGCACTCGCGCAGCAGGAAATTGTCGACGCGCTGCCCGGAGGTTTCGGGGCCGATATGCACCTGCTTCACGGAAACTTTACTTAAATCCTTCATTTTGCTTATAATGTTCGCACTGGCTCAGTCGCGGGACAGGGTTTGTTGCGTCGACATGACATTACAGACCTGAACACGTCCCCGGTTTTGCGGCCCGGAAGGCCGTAGCCCTGAGCAATGCGGTTAATATCGCTCACCGGAAGTAGCGAGAGTGTAATTGATTTGGCGCGCTGCAAGCAGCGGCAGATTGCGGTTTCCGGTATGCACAGCGGAGACCAGTTCGACAGACCCGACCGATCCCCCTTCCACTTCTCTTAAGCCAGACTGGAATGCATCGATAAGCACCTGAACCAAAAACCAGGCCCAGGTTTGTCCTGCCCGAGATTTGTCCTGCCGATGCGCGCGCGGGAGCAACAATAATGAAGCGCATGCTGTTTAATGCGACACAGGCCGAAGAACTCCGTGTCGCCATAGTCGATGGCCAGAAACTGATTGACCTCGACATTGAATCGGCCTCGAAAGAGCAACGCAAGAGCAATATCTACAAAGGCGTCATCACCCGCGTCGAACCCAGCCTCGAGGCTGCGTTCATCGACTACGGCGCCGACCGCCACGGCTTTCTTCCGTTCAAGGAAGTCGCCCGCGCCTATTTCAAGGCCGGCGTCGACGTCGCCCGTGCACGCATCCAGGATGCGATCAAGGAAGGTCAGGAGCTGATCGTCCAGGTGGAAAAGGACGAGCGCGGCAACAAGGGCGCGGCGCTCACCACTTTCATCAGCCTCGCCGGGCGGTACCTGGTGCTGATGCCGAACAACCCGCGCGGCGGCGGCGTGTCGCGCCGCGTCGAGGGCGAGGACCGCGAAGAACTGCGCGATACCATGGACCAGCTCCCGGTTCCCGCGGGCATGAGCGTGATTGCGCGCACCGCCGGCATCGGTCGCTCGGTGGAGGAGCTCGACTGGGACCTGAAATACCTGTTGCAGCTGTGGAAGGCCATTGAAGAGGCGTCCACCGGCCAGAAAGGCGCGTTCCTGATTTACCAGGAAGGCAGCCTGGTGATCCGCGCCATCCGTGACTACTTCCATCCGGAAATCGGCGAGATCCTGATCGACACCGACTCGATTTTCGAACAGGCGCAGCAGTTCATGGCGCATGTGATGCCGGACAACGTCAGCCGGGTGAAGCGTTATAGCGACGACGTGCCGCTGTTCTCGCGCTTTCAGATCGAGCATCAGATCGAGACCGCATACTCGCGCCAGGTGAACCTGCCCGCCGGCGGGGCCGTGGTCATCGATCATACCGAGGCGCTGGTGGCGATCGACGTGAACTCGGCGCGCTCCACGCGCGGCAGCGACATCGAGGAAACTGCGTTCCGCACCAACCTCGAGGCAGCCGAGGAAATCGCGCGCCAGCTGCGCCTGCGCGACCTGGGCGGGCTGATCGTTATCGACTTCATCGACATGGAATCGCAGCGCAATCAGCGCGAGGTGGAAAACCGCCTGCGCGAATCGCTGCACTTCGATCGCGCCAGGGTACAGATGGGCAAGATCTCGCGCTTCGGCCTGATGGAACTGTCGCGCCAGCGCCTGCGGCCATCCCTGGGCGAAGGCAGCACCATCACCTGCCCGCGCTGCAACGGCATCGGCCATATCCGCGGCATCGAGTCCGCCGCGCTGCATATCCTGCGCATCATTCAGGAAGAGGCAATGAAGGAAAACACCGCTGCCGTGCATGCACAGGTGCCGGTGGACGTGGCGACTTTCCTGCTGAACGAGAAACGCACCGACATCCATGGCGTCGAGGCCCGGCTCAAGGTCAACGTGGTGCTGATCCCGAACATTCATCTGGAAACGCCGCATTACCAGATCTCACGGCTGCGCCACGACGATCTGAACCAGGCCGAGCCCCTGCCCGCCAGCTATAACATGGTCAAGATGCCGGATGAAGAAGAGGTCAAGCCGCAATCCGGCCTCGAGCCGAAGCTGGCGCGGCCGCAGGCCGCGGTGCAGGGCATCACCCCGGGCGCACCCGCCCCAATGCCGACGCCCAAAGCCGAGACGCCAGAGGCACAGGCCGATGCCAAGCCGGGGATCATTGCGCGCATCATGGGCTGGTTCAAGGGAGAGCCGGCGCCTGCCGAAGCCGAACCCGCCAGCGGCATCCGACCCTCCCGACGCGAACCCAGGCGCGAACCGCAGCGCGAGCGCGGTGAGCGTAGTGATCGTGGTGACCGTGGTGATCGCGGCGCACGCGGTGGACGCGGCGGTCGCGGCGGACGCGATCGCCAGGAGCGCGGCGGGCGTGACGCAAGGCCGGCGCAAGGCGAAGTCAACCGGCCGGAGCAGCGCGAGCCGCGCCCGGATCGCGGCGCCGGTGAACGCCCCGAGCGCGACGCGCGTCCCGAGCGCGGAGAACGTCCCGAGCGCGGAGAACGTCCCGAGCGTGGAGAACGTCCCGAGCGTGGAGAACGCCAGCCGCGCGAACCGCGCGCAGAGCGTCCGCCACGCGAGCCGCGTGCTGAGCGTCCGCAGCTGCAGTCCGAACTCGCTCCGGGTGCAGAAGCCCGGCCGCAAGACGAGCCACGCCCTGAAGGCAGCGAAGGCAGCCGCAGCCGCGGCCGGCGCGGGCGCGGCGGACGCGGAGAGCGAGGTGAACGCGGTGAACGCGCCGAGCGCGGCGAACGCGGTGCTCGACCCGATCGCGGCGAGCGCATGGAGCCGGCCGAGCGCGTGCGCGCGGAGCAGGCCGAACATGCCGCCCAGGCGCAGCGTGCGGAACTCGAAACGCATGTTCAAAACGAAATGCCGGCAGCGGCGTCATTGCAGCTGGCGGAAGAACCTGCCGGCGCCACGCCAGTCGCCGCAGACCAGGAGCCTCAGCTTGCGCTCGAACCGATGGCGCAGTCTGCACCTGCCGCGCCAGTCGAGCCGCCTCCCGCGCTCGAGCCGGTGGCACCGCCGCCTGCAATCGAACGCGACGAACCATCCCGTGTGACCCAGGCACCTGCGCCGGCGCCCACGCCCGTCATCGACGTGGAAACAGCGCTGCAGGAGAGCGGCCTGGTGCTGGTGCAGACCGATCCGAGCAAGGTGCATCTGGAGGAGCCGGCTCCGGCGCCCCAGTTCGTCCCGGCGCAGCCGCGGCCGCGGCGCGCCCCGCCTCCCGATACCGGGCCGTTGCAGATCGTCGAAACACGCAAGGACGCCTAGGCCCAAGGCCCGGCATCCGCCTCGCACCGAAGGGCGCCGAGCCGTCAGGCTCAGCGCCCTTCGCTTTTTCTGCCCTGGATGTTCTGAAGTAAGCCGTCGCCGGCATCTTCCAGCATGTTCAGCACCAGTTCGAACGCGTCCGCTCCACCGGCGTACGGATCCGGCACTTCGCGCGCCCTATGTTTGCGCGCATAGTCCATCATCATCTTCAGCTTGTGCATGCTGGGTGGCGGGCACAAGCCCGCCAGAAACTCGCGGTTGTCGTAATCCATGGCCAGGACCAGATCGAAGCGATCGAAATCGTGCCGGTCGACGCGACGTGCGCGCAGGCAGGATAGGTCGTAGCCGCGCGCCGTCGCGGCGGATTGCGCGCGCGGGTCCGGAGCTTCGCCCACGTGGTATCCGTGGGTGCCGGCCGAATCCACGCGAATGCGGCCGTTCAGGCCTGCATCCGCCACTTTCTTCGCGAACACGCCTTCCGCCGTGGGCGAGCGGCAGATATTGCCGGTACATACAAACAGGACCGAATAAGGCTTCATGGAGGGAATTCTACCTGCGGCGCGCGCGCGCCGCGACCGCGATATGCCTGCAACATAAAGAGTCGCACCCCTTCCTGCTTGCGGACACCGGCCGCTGGCGCCACGCCCCGGCTATGCGGTAAGCTGTGCGGCCTCGGCTTTCAACGCACATCCACCGCCCTCTTCTCTCATGATCCCGTCCGCAGCCGCCAGCCCCGATGAGCCCCTGCTCGCCGGAATTACCGTCGTCGACTTCACCCGCGTGCTCGCCGGCCCTTATGCAACACGCATGCTGGCTGACCTGGGGGCGCGCGTCATCAAGATCGAGCGTCCCGGCGAAGGCGACGAGATTCGCCATACCGTGCTGCAACTCGACCCTTCGCGCACCGATCAAAGCAGCTATTTCGCGCGTCTCAACGCGGGCAAGCAAAGCATAGCCCTCGATCTCGCGCAGCCGCAGGCGCGCGACATCGTGCTGGACCTGGTGCGCCGCGCCGATGTAGTGGTGGAAAATTTTTCCCCCGGAGTAATGGCGCGCTACGGCCTGGACGATGCGGCGCTGCGCGCGCTGCGCCCGGACCTCGTCTACTGTTCGGTCTCGGGCTTCGGCCAGACCGGGCCGCTGAGTTCGATGCAGGCCTATGCGCACCTGATCAACGCCATCTCGGGCATGATGGACCTGGACCGCGGCGACGAGCCGCAACCGCGCGTCGCCTATCTGCAGGCAGCGGACGTGCTCGCCGGCGCGCACGCCTTCGGCGCGATCTGCGCGGCGCTGGTGCGCCGGGGCCGCAATGGCCGCGGCGCCTATCTGGACGTGTCCATGCTCGAGTGCCTGGTCGCGGCGGACGACATCACCTACGGCTCGATATTGAACGGCGGCAAGGTGCAGCGCGAGCCGCGCATCGGCATGGTGGTACACCCCATCGGCGGGCGTTATCTGGCGATGCAAAGCGCGGGCGCGCCGCACCTGTGGTCGCGCCTGACGGCGCTGATCGGCCACCCCGAACTCGCGACGGATTCGCGCTTTTCCAAACCGATGGCGCGGCGCGCCAACTGGCATGACCTGCTCAAGATCCTGCACGGGTGGCTCGAAGGATTCGACAGCG
>JAAOZY010000260.1 GCA_012274205.1 Betaproteobacteria bacterium | reverse complement strand
TAAGCAGCGCGGCAAAGGCGTGTTCGAAGCGAGTCTCAGCGGCCTGAAGCGGCTTAACGCCCTGGGCTATGGCCGCAGCGGCAGCGGCCTCATTCTCAACCTGGTCTACAACCCGCAGGGCGCCAGCCTGCCGCCAGCACAGGCCGCGCTCGAAGCGGACTACAAACGCCATCTGGGCGAGCGCTATGGCATTCAATTCGACCAGCTGTATACCCTCGCCAACATGCCGATCCAGCGCTTCGGCAGCATGCTGATTTCCAAGGGGCAGTTCAACGCCTACATGAGCACGTTGCGCCAGGCGCACCGCGACGAGAATCTCGAACAGGTGATGTGCCGCAGCCTGGTCAGCGTCGATTGGCAGGGTTATGTCTACGATTGCGATTTCAACCAGCAGCTCGGCCTGGCCTTGACCGAAGGCAGCCGTGCGCGCCTGCACATCAGCGACATCGATGTCGCATTGCTCGAAGGTTTGCCGATCCGGGTAGCGGATCATTGCTACGGCTGCACCGCGGGCCAGGGCTCCAGCTGCGGCGGCGCGCTCGACCAAGAAACCGCGCCGGCGCCGAGCTGCGCCAACTGAGCGTTTCCGCGATGATCGATCATGCGCAGATGAACACGCCCGGACGGGTCTGCCCGCTGCGCTACCGCTATGGGCCGCGCGCCATCGCCAGCGCGGCGGAGCACAGGGCAGAAATCCTGTACGTGATCGGCGGCCTCTACGGCAATCCGCAGGCGCTGGATGCCATCGATGCAATGGCGCGCGCCGAAGCCGGCCCGGTAACCCTGTGCTTCAACGGCGACTTCAACTGGTTCAACATCGATGACGCGGGATTCCGCGCAATCAACGAGCGCGTGCTGCGCCACGATGCCATTTGCGGAAATGTCGAGGCCGAACTGGGCACCGCTTCCGACGCTGCCGGATGCGGCTGTGCCTATCCGGACGCGGTGCCGGCCGCAGTGGTCGAGCGCTCCAATCGCATTCACGCGCGGCTGAAGCGCACGGCGGCGCAGCATCCGGAACTGCTGGCGCGACTGGACGCGTTGCCGATGTACGCACGCTACCGCGTGGCCGCAGCGCGCGTCGGCGTCGTGCACGGCGACGCGGACTCGCTGGCGGGCTGGCGCTTCGATGTCGCCGCGCTCGACGACCCCGCGCAGCAGGCCTGGCGCGCGCAGGCCTTCGCGCGAGCGAAGGTGGATGTGTTCGCGAGCAGCCACACCTGTCTGCCGGCCATGCGCAGCTACAATCTCGATGGGCCGAAGCTGGTCGCCAACAACGGCGCCGCCGGCATGCCAAATGCGCGCGGGACGCAATTCGGCATGCTGACCCGGATCAGCGCAATTCCTTCACCGCATTTACATCTCCACAGTCACGATCTGCAGGGCGTGCATGTCGATGCGCTCGCGATCCACTACGACGACCCCGCCTGGCGACAATGCTTCCTCAAGAACTGGCCGGAGGGCTCGCCCGCATGGCTGTCTTACTTTGAGCGGATCACCAAGGGGCCGGACTATCATCTTTTTGCACAACCTTGATCAATTCGACAGGCGGACCCCGGACAGACTTCACACTGATCATTGCAAGGAATCCTCGATACCTTGGCTGGCGCGCCGCCCTGCCGCAACGGCGGTAACAACGAGGTCCGGTCCGTGGCTGTTGTCTCCGCCCACGAAAACCTTGGGGTGAGTCGTCCGGCCGTATTCATCCACGACGATATAACCGTGATCGTCGGTAGCGATGTTCAGGGGTTTGAGCCAGCTGTCGTCATCGGCTTCCTGGCCAAAGGTGACGATAGCGACGTCGCAGGCGTGGACAACCCCGTGCCCACCGGTTTCTTCCTTGAAGCGGATAGCTCGCAGTTTCTCCTCGCCGATGAATACCTCGGGCTTCCTGTGGAAAGCGAAGTTCACACCTTCTTCCAAGGCGGCGGCGATTTCATTTGGTGCGGCGCGCATACGCTCCAGGCCCCGGCGGTAGGCGATGGTAACGTCGCCCGCGCCCTGGCGCACGGCGCTACGGGCGCAGTCGATCGCGGTATCGCCGCCGCCGAGAATCAGGACACGTTTCCCAGTCATTTCCGGAGCGGCCCCGGATGCGCAGAGCCGGCTGGTGTTGAGGGCGGAGAGATAGGCAAGTCCGTCGATAACGCCTTCGAGCTCTTGCCCGGAAAGATTCGTGACGCGCGGCCGCTGCGCCCCGGATCCGAGGAACACGGCGTCGTTGGTTTCGATCAGGCGCTGCAACTGTTCCGCATCGATATCGACGCCGAGCGAGAAACGAATACCCGCCTGTTCAAGCAGACTCCTGCGCCGCACGATCGCCGCCTTGTCCAGCTTGAAAGACGGAACGCCGTAGGTCAGCAGGCCGCCAATCTCGTCGCGTTTATCGAAGACGGTTACATCGAAGCCGGACTGATTGAGTTGGTCCGCGCAGGCCAAACCCGCCGGACCGGCGCCGATCACGGCAACCGTCCTGCCTTTGGCGGGCCCCTTCCGGCCTGGCGGCTTCCATCCTCTGCGGAAGGCCTCGTCGGTAACGAAGCGTTCCAATGCGCCGATGGTAACGGGCCCGTTCCTGGCATCGAGCGTGCAAGCGCCTTCGCACAAACGATGCGTCGGACATACGCTGCCGCAGATTTCCGGCAGGTTGCTGGTGCTGTGGCTGATGGCCGCCGCGGTCTCGACCTTGCCTTGCGCCAAAGCCTCCAGCCATTCCGGAATGCGGTTGTGCAGCGGACAGGCGTTTTGGCAGCTGGGCACGCCGCAGTCGAGGCAGCGCCGCGCCTGGGCCATGGCATCGACCAGGCTCAGCGGCTGCCGGTCTTCCTGCCAGTCGTTGCGCCGGTCCGATGCGACGCGCTTCGGCGGCTCGGCACGCGCTGCAATTTCCGGTGGGCCTAAGCGTTTCATTAGGTAGGAACCGTTCATGCGCAGTTTGGGCAGAAATTCGTTGCGCACGTCGCGGAACTCCAGCGCGTCGGTGGGGCAGGACACCACGCAACGCCCGCATCCCATGCAGTCCTCCAAGCCGGTGACGCGCCCGTGGTTCTTGCCTTGCTGCCAGACCGGAATGCCCATATCGCAGACCTGTTCGCAGCGCCGGCAGTCGACGCAGGCATCCTTGTCCATGCGGATGCCGTAATAGCCGATGTGGTTGAGCAGTCCGAAGGTAGCGCCGTAAGGACACAGGTAGCGGCAATAGAAGCGGTTGCCGGTCAGGGGCGCGACGAAGAACGATCCGAAATAGGTGAAACCCACCAGCGCCAGGAAGCCGCTGTAGAACGGCGACACGTAGGCCGTACCCGAAAACAGGATCAGCACGAAGGCCGTCATGTAGAGCGCGAAGAAGAACCATTTGGTGTGGCGCCACTTCCATGCCGTGCTGCTGCGCAGGGTATTTTCCCGGAAAGCGAAGCCTACGGCTTCGCGGATGCCGACGCAGGGGCAGTTCCAGCCGCAAACCACGCGGCGGCCGAACAACAGCACCAGCAGCAGAATTGCGAAAAACGTCAGCGTGCCGGGGGTGTGAACGTTTGGAAATATCGGTTGCCGCGGCAGCGCGCCGATATAAGGTTCGGGCAAGCGCAGATAGTCGGGAATGAGCCACCAGAAAACGGCAACCGCGCTGATCAAAAAAGCGAGCCGCTTACGCGTATAGGAGTTTCTTTCGGACAGTACGCGCCACACCCCGAACACCAGGATAACCGCGTACTCCGTCCAGTGACTCAGCCACAACGGCGCTTCGCCGTCCGCGCCCTCGAACCAATGCAGAAAGCGTCCGTTGACGTAAGCGAACGCGACATAGCCAAATGCCAGCATGGATAGCGCTCGTGCACCCGTTGAATAGTGGCTGGGCAGGGAGTCCTGCCGGGACGCGCCAGCGTCGCGGGGCGCTCGCGACAGGTTCATCGCGGATGCTGCGCTGGTCATGGGCCGGGCCGATGGATACAGAGGCTGGCGTTGGGAAACGGGACGATTGCATGCGGGGATACGTCAAACCAGGCCGCTGCCAACAGCCAGACCACGGTCGCGGTCAAGCTTAGCAACAGCGCAAATCTCAATCCCTTCATCGCCAGAGCTGCCGTCCCCGATCCGATTGACGGTGGAGGCTCCGGCGTTGCCCTTGACAGGGATGGATCGGCGTTGGTGCTAGCCACAGGTCTGGCCCTTCGCAGAACGGTTCAGGCCTCGACCGGCAGTCCGGACGCTTTCCACTCGGGAAAGCCGTCCTCCAGACGGCGCGCCTTGTAGCCTTTGGTGCGCAGCATGGTTACCGCATCCACCGACAGCAGACAGTACGGGCCGCGGCAATAGGCGATGACTTCGCGTCCCTTGGGCAATTTTTTCAGATGCTTGCCCAGATCCTCGACCTCTACGTTGATCGCGCCCGGCAAATGCCCGGCGGCGAATTCCTTGGCCGGGCGCACGTCGAGCACGGTCACGAGTCCCTGCTTCGAACGTTTAATCAGTTCCGCGGCGGGAATCGGTTCCAGCTCGTCGCGCGCCGTGATGTAGGTCCGCACCAGATGCGTCATTTCGGCGAGCCGCGTCTCGGCGACCAGTCCCAGCGCGGCGATCAAATCCACCACATCCGGTCCCGCGAGCTCGTAGAACACGCGCAGTCCTTCCTTGCGCGCCCGCACCAGCCCGGCGCGGCGCAGCTCCTGCAGGTGCTTCGACGCGTTGGCGACCGAGAGCCGCGTCATCGCCGCAAGCTCGTCAACGCTGCGCGGCCCTTGGGCGACGAAGTCGAGCAACTCAAGCCGGTTGCCGTGCGACAAGGCCTTTCCCACCCGCGCGAGCTGGGCATGCACGTCCTGTTTGAAATGTTCTGTTGACATCGCGGTCGTGGCCTCCTACTATTCAACTTATCGGTTGAGTAGTGGAATTATACCTGTCCAGCGGGATCAAGCAAGGTTTAAATGAACGAGGCAACTATGACGTTTAACCAATGGGCGCTCGCCCACGAGCCGGCCGTCCGCCTGAGCGCGTTTTTCGGCGTGTTCGCGCTGATGGCGCTATGGGAGGCGCTCGCGCCGCGGCGCTCGCGCCTGCTGCCGCGGCGCGTGCGCTGGCCGCACAACCTTGCGCTGGTGGTGCTGAACAGCCTGATCCTGCGCCTGCTGTTTCCGCTCGCGGCGGTCGGGTTCGCCCTGCTCGCCGCCGAACGCGGCTGGGGATTGCTGAACGCCTTCGCGCTTCCGTTCTGGTGGGCATTCCTGCTGTCGGTGATCGCGCTCGACTTTGCGATTTACCTGCAGCATGTCATGTTCCACGCGGTGCCGCTGTTGTGGCGCCTGCACCGGGTGCATCATGCCGATGCGGACTTCGACGTAACCACCGGCGCGCGCTTTCATCCCCTCGAGATCCTGCTGTCGATGCTGATCAAGTTCGCGGCGATCGCAGTGCTCGGCGCGCCGGCGGCGGCGGTGCTGGTATTCGAAGTGCTGCTGAACGCGACGGCGATGTTCAACCACGCCAATCTGCGGCTGCCCGAGCCGGTCGACCGCCGGCTGCGCCGGCTGCTGGTGACGCCCGAGATGCATCGCATCCACCATTCGATGGAAGTGGTCGAGGCGAACAGCAACTTCGGTTTCAATCTGCCTTGGTGGGACCGGCTGTGCGGCACCTATCGCGCACGCGCGCGCCTGCCGCAGGAGATCATGGCGATCGGCGTGAAGGGGCTCACCGGCAGCGCCGCGGCGGTCAAGCTCACTGGCCTGCTCGCGCTGCCCTTCGCGGGAGCGGGCGGCGGCTACGCGATCGGGAGCACAACGGAATCGGGTCATGAAACCAGCTAACGCAACGCGCGCAGCGCTTGCTCTGGCGCTGGCCGCGGGCCTGCTCCTGGGATATGCCAACCGCGATGCGCTCAGCACGGACGCGCTATCCCATTGGCTGGCCGCAGCTGGCGTATGGGCGCCATTGGCGTTCATCGCCTTCTATGCGGCAGCAACGGTGCTGTTCTTTCCCGGCGCGGTGCTCACGCTTGCGGCAGGCGCGCTGTTTGGCGCCGTGCCAGGCTCACTGTACAGCCTCGTCGGCGCCACGCTGGGCGCCACGCTTGCCTTTGTCGCAGCGCGCTACCTCGCCGCGGACTGGGTCGTGCGCAAGGCCGGCGGCAGGCTGAAGCAGCTGGTCGAGGGCGTTGAGGCGGAAGGCTGGCGCTTTGTCGCTTTCGTGCGCCTGGTGCCGCTGTTTCCGTTCAATCTGGTGAACTACGCGCTCGGACTGACGCGCATCCCGCTTCTCGCCTACGCGGCTGCGTCTTTCGTCTGCATGTTTCCGGGTGCACTAGCCTATGCCTGGCTCGGCCATGCCGGACGTGAAGCACTCGCCGGTGAGGCTGGTGCAATTCGCAACGCCCTGTTCGCGCTGGCGCTGCTCGCGTTCGTTGCTTTCCTGCCTCGGCTAGTACGACAGTTTCGCCAGGCTGGCATCCGCTGGATCGATAGCGGCAGCCTCAAAGACAGGCTTGAACAACGCGACAGGCCGCTTCTGATCGACGTCCGCACGACGGGGGGGGTTGTAGGCCCGCTCGGCCATATCCCGGGCGCGCGCAATATTCCGCTGGAGGAACTGCCTGCGCGCCTGGCGGAGCTGGAACGGTCGAAACAGCAAGCGCTGACGCTGGTTTGCCGAACCCACAAGCGCTCACAAGCGGCCGCGCTTCAGCTCAAACAATCCGGCTTTGGCGACGTCAGTATCCTGCGCGGCGGCATGGAGCAATGGAACCGCGAAGGACTCGTGGTCGCGCGCGAATCGAATTCGTAACAAAAAAGGAAACACCAGCATGAAGACTCTATTTATCCTGAACGACGCGCCGTACGGCAGCGAGCGCAGCTATAACGGTTTGCGCCTCGCCGGAGCCCTGTCCAAGGCCGAAGGCGAGGAAGTGAAGCTGTTCCTGATGGGCGATGCCGCGTCCTGCGCCAAGCGCGGGCAAAAGGTTCCGGAAGGTTTCTACAATATCCAGCTCATGCTCGGCCGCGTTGTGCGCAACAAAGGCGAAGTGGGCGTGTGCGGAACCTGCATGGACGCGCGCGGAATCACCGATCCCGAGCTCTTGGACGATACCTACAGAAGCACGCTTGCCGAACTGACGTCCTGGACGCAGTGGGCGGACAAAGTGATCGTGTTCTGAGGCAATTGCCGGGTGCGGGGAAACGGCGGGTTTTCGCCAGGAACGTGGGCGTATCGTAGCTGCGTTCGCGACCGCAGCGGGGGCGGTGGGCGATGCTTGGGTGCACGCGTCAGATTTCGCAAAGCGGTCGGATTCTCGAGACATGAACATTTATCGGAAATGGATATTGCCGCGGCTGGTGGACGCCGCGATGCGAAACAGGGTGGCGACGCGCTACCGTTCTCTTATCGTGCCAAAAGCACGCGGCACGGTGCTTGAAATCGGTGTCGGCTCAGGTCTCAACCTGCCTTTCTACGGCACCGGCGTCGAGCATCTCTATGGGCTCGACCCTTCCGAAGAATTGCTGGTGATGGCCGGGAAAAAAGCGCGCGGCATCGCGTTTCCAATCGATCTCATTGCGCATGCAAGCGAAGAGATCCCCCTCGGCGACAGTTCAATCGATACCATTGTAATGACTTGGACTCTGTGCTCCATTGCTGACCCGGTGAAGGCATTGAAGGAACTCGGGAGGGTGATCAAGCCTGGCGGAACGCTGCTGTTTGTAGAACACGGTCTCGCCCCCGAAATTCGCGTGCAGGACTGGCAACAGCGGCTCAACCCGCTTTGGAGCAAACTGACCGGAGGATGCAACCTCAACCGAAAGATGGATCACCTCATCAGCGCTGCGGGCTTCGATCTCGCGGAACTGAAAACTGAGTATGCAGAGGGTCCTCGCCCATTGAACTATATGTATTCCGGGGAGGCTCAGCCCAGGCAGCGATGTGGCGTACGCTCGCTAATCTGATGGCCGACGTCACACGAGCGACGCTATGAACAGCCCTGTTTATCTCGACTACAACGCTACCACGCCGCTCGCCGCCGAAGTGCTGGAGGCGATGCTGCCCTACCTGGCGCAGCACTACGGCAACCCGTCGTCGTCTCATACCTACGGCGCAGAAGCCGCCGAGGCGGTGCGTGCGGCGCGTGCATCGATCGCCGGTCTTCTCGGCGCCGCCGCGGACGAGATCGTGTTCACCGGCAGCGCCACCGAGGCCAACAATCTCGCGCTGCTCGGTGTCGCCCGCGCGCCCGTCGGCCAAAAGCGGCATCTGGTAGTGAGCGCGGTAGAGCATCCGGCGGTGATCGAGCCGGCCCTGTATTTGCAAAGCGCAGGATGGGAGCTGAGCGTGATTCCGGTCGATGCGTACGGCCGTATCGATCCTGCGGCAGTCGCCGCCGCGCTGCGGCCGGATACCGCGCTGGTCTCCATCATGCATGCCAACAACGAGGTGGGCACGATCCAGCCCGTGACGGAGATCGCTGCGCTTACCAGGGCGCGCGGTATTCTGCTGCACACCGATGCCGCGCAATCCGCCGGCAAGATTCCAGTGAACGTCGATGCGCTGGGCGTTGACCTGCTGACCCTGGCGGGCCACAAGTTCTATGCACCGAAAGGAGTAGGCGTGCTTTATGTGCGTGCAGGAACACCGATCGCGCCGATCCAGTTCGGCGCCGGGCAGGAGCATGGCTTGCGTCCGGGCACGGAGAACGTGCCGCAGATGGTCGGCCTGGGCGCGGCGGCAAGGCTTGCGCGCGAACGCCTGCCGGCGGCGACGGAAAAACTGCGCGTGCTGCGCGACGCATTGCATGAGCGGCTAAGGGCTGGCGTCCCCGGTCTCAGGCTCAACGGCCACCCGAGCGAGCGTCTGCCCACGACCTTGAACGTCTCCTTTCCGGGTATTTCCGGGCGCGAGCTGTTGGCGCGCGTCGCCGCACGGGTCGCCGCGTCGGTGGGTTCGGCCTGCCACTCCGAAGCCGACGCGGTGAGCGGCGTGCTCGCCGCGATGGGCTGCGACGCGGCGCGGGCGGCAGGCGCAGTCAGGCTGTCGGTCGGATGGACGACGACGCTGGAGGAAATCGAAGCCGCAGCTGCGGCATTGGTCGAAGGAGCGACCGGCGCCTAGCGGCGTTGCAGTTTGACGAACTCAATGTTCGCGGCGGCAGGCCGCCTGAGCTCAGCCACCGCGCTTTGCAATACGCGCGCCGCCGAGCGCAGGAACAGCAGCGCCAGCAGCAGTCCTATCAACAGATCGGGCCAGCCCGAACGTGTGAGCCACACCCCGCCCGCCGCAACGAAAACGGAGACATTGGAAGCGATATCGTTCCTCGAACACTCCCACACCGAGGACATGTTGATGTCTTCGGCGCGGTGCTTCCACAGCAGCGCGAGGCAGGCGCCGTTGGCGAGCAGCGCCAACAGACTCACGCCACCCATCGTCTCGAACACCGGCAGCGTGGGGTTGGCGATGCGGTAGGCCACCTGTGCCAGCACGAACAGGCCGGCGGCGAGGATCAAGCCGCCCTTGAACAGCGCCACTTTCGCCTTGGCGCGCGCCCCGCGCGCGATCGCGTACAGGCTGAGGCCGTAGGTCAGCGCGTCGCCCAGATTATCGAGCGAATCGGAGAGCAGGGCGGTGGAACCGGCGAGCAAACCTGCCGCCAGCTCGACGACGAACATGACGGCGTTGATCGCAAGCACCAGTTTCAGCGTCGAGCTCTGGCGCGTCTGCAACGCCTCGATCGCGCATGCCTTGTCTTCGCAGCAATCGGCCATGGCCGACTATCTCCTTCGCGTTCCCGCGCGGCCGACACCAAGTGCGCGGACATAGAGTTTATTACAAAATGAGCGGATATCTCCCCTCATACTCCCCTAAATCAAAGGGCATTTCGGTAATTCTGAAATGGCCTTTTAGGATACTCCGCTTTGCGCAATGGATATTGTGCCGATGCGGTTCGCGCCGGCGCGGCGCGGATATCGGCCCAGCTATTCTTGCCGCCTACACGCCCAACCGCATCGCCAGTTCCTCGAAGCCATCGACAATCAGGTCATGCGCGGGGTTGGGCGTCGGATCGGGCGGCCCCGACGGGCCCCATTCGGCCGGACGCTTGACGAATGCGGTCTTGTAGCCGGTTTCGCGCGCGGCGTTGAGGTCGAAATTGTGGCAGGCGACCATCATGATTTCGGCGGGGTCGAGCTGCAGCCATTTCGCCGCCGTGAGATAGGACTCGGGCCGCGTCTTGTAGATGCCGATCATCTCGCAGGAAATGATCGCGTCCCAGTCGAAGCCGTTCTTCTTCGCAACGTCGATCACCAGCGAGGTCGTCAGCAGGGTAAGCGAGGCGACGACGTACTTGCACCGCAAGCGCGCCTGCACCGCGGGAAAATCGGGCCAGGCATCGAGCGCATGCCAGGTGCGCCAGATAGCATCCCGATCCTCTGCGCCGAGCGCTTCGAGCTTGTAATGCGCAATCACCTCGTCGAGCACTCTGCGATGCACGTCGTCGAAGTTGAAGGCCGGATGAACCTGCCCGACCATGGCCTTGAGCGAGCGGCGGCGGTACTCGTTGGTGATCTCGTGCCAGTCCGCCTGCACGCCGCGCCGCACGCCGGCGGCGGCGAACGCGTTGCTGATGCCGCTGTGCCAATCGAGAATCGTGCCGCCTGTGTCCAGGGTCAGTGCTTTGATGTTCATCTTTCCTCCGCTTATCCAGAATTTCCGCCGCATTGCCGTCAGTCGACTCGTCTTGCCGGGTGCGACTAACGGGGCAAAACCGCAGCGAACATCATTATGCACTCCTCCAATCGCGGCTCAGGCGCCGCCGCGCTCCGACGCGATCCATGGGAAAATCGGCTGGAGCACGCCAGATTTGAAAGGAATCTTCGCCATGCAAGTGCCGGATCAGCCGGTCCTGAGAGATATCGTGCTCGTCGGTGGCGGTCACAGCCACGTCGGCGTACTCAGGCGCTTCGGCATGCATCCTTTGCCCGGAGTTCGTCTGACCGTGATCTGCCACGACACGCATACGCCCTATTCCGGCATGCTGCCGGGCTATATCGCAGGGCACTACAGCTACGATGAGGTCCACATCGACCTGTCGCGGCTGGCCCGCTTCGCCGGAGCGCGTTTGTTTCGCGATGAAGCGCTGGGCCTGGATCGCGACGCAGGCAAAGTGCTCTGCCGCAATCGTCCGCCGGTGCCCTACGACCTCTTGTCCATCAACATTGGCTCCACGCCACAAATGAGTAGCGTGGCCGGCGCGGCGGAGCACGCCGTGCCGGTGAAGCCGATCAACGGCTTCAACCATCGCTGGCAATTGCTGCTCGAGCGCGTGCGCAGCCATGCGGGTCCCACGCGCATCGCCGTGGTCGGCGGCGGCGCCGGCGGCGTTGAATTGACTCTGGCCATGCGCTATCGCCTGCGCAAGGAGTTGCGTGAAGCGGGGCGCAATCCGGATGAACTCAGCTTCCACCTGCTCACCAGCGATCCGGTCGTCCTGCCGACCCACAATGCTTCGGTGCGCCGCAGCTTCGAGCGCGTGCTGGCCGAGCGCGGCGTGGCCGTGCACTGCAACGCGGAGGTGGTTCAGGTGTCGGCGCGCAGCTTGCGCACGGCGGCCGGGGAAATGCTGGAAGCCGACGAAGTCGTCTGGGTCACCAGCGCCGGCGGCGCGCCTTGGCTCTGCGCTACCGGCCTCGCCCTGGATGCAGACGGTTTCATACAAGTGAGCGACACGCTGCAGACTCTGACTGACCCGAAGGTGTTTGCCGCAGGCGACATCGCCAGCATGGTCAACCACCCGCGCGAGAAGGCGGGCGTGTTTGCGGTACGCCAGGGGCCGCCGCTGGCCGAGAACCTGCGCCGCTGCGTCGAAAGTCGCACGCTCGTGCGCTACCGTCCGCAAACGAGCTGGCTTGCGCTGATCAGCACCGGCGACAAATACGCAGTGGCCTCGCGCGGCGCGCTCGGCTTCCAGGGCGCCTGGGTGTGGCGCTGGAAAGACTGGATCGACCGCCGCTTCATGCGCAAGTTCAGCCGGTTTCCGGCCATGGAAACGGCGCCCGCGCTCACCGCGCCTTCATCGATCAGGCTGGACGAAGAAGAGGCGGCGCAAGCCATCTCCGCCGTCGCCATGCGCTGCGGCGGCTGCGGCGCCAAAGTCGGCGCGACGGTGCTCGCGCGCGCGCTCGGCGCCCTGCATCCGGTCGAGCGCGACGACGTGCTCATCGGGCTGCATGCGCCCGATGATGCCGCGGTGGTGCGCGTGCCGCCGGGCAAGGCGATGGTGCATACGGTGGACTTCTTCCGCGCCTTCATCGACGACCCTTACATTTTCGGCAAGGTCGCGGCCAACCACGCCCTCGGGGACATTTTTGCCATGGGCGCCGAAGCGCAATCGGCCACGGCCATCGTCACCATTCCCGCCGGGCTGGAAACCAAGCAGGAAGACCTGCTGTTCCAGATGATGAGCGGCGCGATCGAAGTGCTCAACGAGGCAAACTGCGCCCTGGTCGGCGGCCACACCGGCGAAGGCAAGGAGCTTGCGCTCGGCTTCGCCGTCAACGGCCTGGTTGATGAAGACCTGGCGCCGCTGACGCGCAAGAGCGGCATGCGGCCGGGCGAGGTGCTGATCCTGACCAAGCCGATCGGCACCGGCACGCTGTTCGCCGCCCACGCGCTGCTCCAGGCCCGCGGCCGCTGGATCGACGCGGCCCTGGTATCCATGTGCCAATCGAACCGTCTCGGTGCGCAGTGCCTGCGCGAGCACGGCGCGAGCGCCTGCACCGACCTGACCGGCTTCGGCCTGCTCGGGCATCTGCTGGAAATGACGCGGCCCTCGGGCGTGGACGCGGAACTGGACCTCGCGGCGCTGCCTATCCTGGAAGGCGCCGAACAGACCAGCGCCGCCGGCATCCTGAGCTCGCTGCAGCCGGCCAACGTGCGCCTGCGCCGCGCGCTGCGTAAGCCGCAGGAAGCGCTCAAGCATCCGCGCTACGCGCTGATTTTCGACCCGCAGACTGCGGGAGGCTTGCTTGCCAGCATCCCCGCGGCGCGCGTCGAATCCTGCCTTGCGGCCTTGCACGCGCTGGGATACGGGCAAGCAGCCGCGATCGGCCGCGTGCTGGCGCAGGGCGAGGCGCTGGAGCCGATCGTTCTCAAGCTGGGCTCGTGAAGCGGCCGACGCGATTCAAACTGCTCGCGCTCGCCGTGCTGATTGCGCTGCTGGCGGCGGCCTACTGGCTGCTGCACGAAACCGGCGCGATGGCGATCATCATGAATCGCGCCGAGTTGCACGATCACATCAAGCAGCTGGGCGCGTGGGGGCCGCTGCTGGTGATCGGCCTCATGGTGCTGGCGATCCTGGTCAGCCCGATACCCAGCGCACCTATCGCCTTGGCCGCCGGCGCCGCTTATGGCCATGTCTGGGGCACGTTTTATGTCCTGCTGGGAGCAGAGATCGGGGCGCTCGCCGCATTCGGCCTGGCGCGCTGGCTCGGCGGGGAAACGCTGCGGCGCTGGTTCGGTGATCGCCTGTCGGTGGGCTTGCTGGGATCCCAGAACGCACTGACCGGCATCGTACTGGTCAGTCGCCTCCTGCCCTTTGTTTCATTCGACATCATCAGCTATGCCGCCGGCCTCACGCCGCTTTCATTCTTGCGCTTCGCCATCGCGACGCTGATAGGCGTCATGCCGGCCAGTTTTCTGCTGGCCTACTTCGGCGGCGAAATGGCCACGGGCGAATCCGACCGCATCATGATTTCGGTGCTGGCGCTGGGCGCGATTACCCTGGTTCCCCTGGCGGTGAAGATCGTTCGCGACCGGCTGCGCCGGCCACAGGAGCGGCGATAGGCCTGGCGTGCGAGACCTTGCTGCCTCAGGCGCCCGGGCGCATCTGGCAGCGGCGCACGCAGGCGCTCGCCGCGCCGCGGAGAACCGGCGCGTCCCCCGCCTCTGCTATATTGTCCGCCGACCCCTACTCCGTTTGTCCTATGCACAAGCCCGAGCATTCCCGGCCCAAGCGCAGACCCGCCGCAGCGGCGGCGCACGGCCTGCGCATCGTCATCGTGACGCCGGCGGCGCCGGGCTCGCGCCATGGCAACCGGCATACCGCGCTGCGCTGGGCGCGGCATCTGCGCGCGCTCGGCCACCGCACGCAGGTCGCGCTCGGGTGGGACGGGAGTGACGCCGATATCCTGATCGCGCTGCACGCGCGCCGCAGTCACGCGGCCATGCATGCCTGGAAAGCTGCGCATCCGCAGCGTCCGCTGGCGCTGATCCTCACCGGCACCGACCTGTACCGCGATATCCGCCATGACGCCGATGCACGCGCCTCGCTGAGGCTGGCCGACCGCATGGTGGTGCTGCAGCCCAAAGGCCTGGATGAACTCAGCGCGGTGCAGCGCACCAAGACGCGCGTCATTTTCCAGTCGGTGCGCGCACCGCGGCGGCAGGATCCGCCGCGCAGCTATTTCCTGGTCACCGTCATCGGCCATCTGCGCGAGGAAAAAGATCCGTTTTGCGCCGCGCTGGCGCTGGCGCAGTTGCCGCAGCGCGCAATCCGCGTGGTGCAGCTGGGCCAGGCGATGAGCCCGGACATGGACCGGCAGGCGCGCGCGCTCATGCGCACCGAGCCGCGCTATCGCTGGCTGGGTGAACTCGATCATGCGGGCGCGATGCGTTGGCTCGCGCGCAGCCATGCGATGGTGATTTCCAGCCGCATGGAAGGCGGTGCGCACGTGGTTTCCGAAGCCATCGGCGTCGGCGTGCCGGTGATCGCCTCCGCCATTCCGGGCAATATCGGCCTGCTCGGCGCCGACTATTCCGCGTATTACCCGGTGGCGGACGCAGCCGCCCTTGCTGCGCTGATGGCGCGCGCGCAGCGCGATCCGGCCTGGCTCGAGACGCTCGCGGCGGCGGTCAGGGCAAAGCGGCACACATGCGACCCGGCGGCAGAGCGCGCGGCCATCGCGGGCTTGATCGCGGATCTGTCGCGCCAGAGCAGCAGGCGCCGGAAGTAAGCGCGCCTTTCGCGCCAATCACGCAACGGCGTCTGGACTGCCGCGTAAGGATTCGGCGCATCAAGCCGATAAAGGAAGCAATGACCGAGCGCAATGCCTGACCTGGATAGCCGATGAACGCTAAACGCTTCGCCGTGATTGCCCTGTTGATCGGGGCCGTACTCGCCTATTGGGGCTTCGATCTTGGCCGCTACCTGAGCCTGGATTTTTTCAAGAGCCAGCAAACGGCGATCGAAGCCTGGCGTGCCGCGCATCCGGCCAAAGCTGCCCTTTGCTATTTTCTTGTCTACGTCGCCGTCACCGGCCTGTCGCTGCCCGGCGCGGCAGTGATGACGCTTGCGGGCGGCGCGGTGTTCGGCCTGCTGTGGGGCACGCTGCTGGTGTCCTTCGCTTCCACGATCGGCGCCACCCTGGCTTTTCTGGTGTCGCGCTTTGTGCTGCGCGACTGGGTCGAGCAGCGCTTCGGCGAGCGGCTGCGCGCCATCAATGCCGGCATCGAGCGCGAGGGCGGTTTCTATCTGTTCACCCTGCGCCTGGTGCCGCTATTCCCATTCTTCGTGATCAACCTGGCGATGGGCCTGAGCGTTATCCGCACCCGGACCTTCTACTGGGTGAGCCAGGCGGGCATGCTGCTGGGCACGATCGTGTACGTCAACGCGGGCACGCAGCTGGCGCAGATCGAATCGCTGTCGGGGATACTCTCGCCCGCGCTGATCGCGTCGTTCGCGCTGCTGGGCGTGTTTCCCCTGGTCGCAAAGAAGATTGCGGAGACGCTGCGCATGAAAAAGGTCTACGCCGGCTGGAAGCGGCCGCCGCGCTTCGAGCGCAACCTGGTGGTGATCGGTGCCGGCTCGGCCGGTCTGGTGAGCGCCTATATCGCCGCCGCAGTCAAGGCAAAAGTCACGCTGGTGGAGAAGCACCAGCTCGGCGGCGACTGCCTCAATACCGGCTGCGTGCCTTCGAAAGCCCTGATCCGCTCGGCCAAGCTGCTGTCGCACATGCGCCGCTCGCGCGAATTCGGCATCCGCGAGGCGACGGCCGCGTTCGACTTCGCCGATGTCATGGAGCGCGTGCAGCGCGTGATCAAAGCGGTGGAACCGCACGACTCGGCCGAGCGTTACGCCGGGCTCGGCGTCGAGGTGATCGCTGGCAGCGCGAAAATCGTTTCCCCCTGGGAAGTGGACATTGCGCGCAATGACGGCACGACGCAGCGCCTGACGACGCGCAGCATCGTCATCGCCGCCGGCGCGCGCCCCTTCGTCCCGCCGATTCCGGGCATAGAGCACACCGGCTATCTCACTTCCGACACGGTATGGAATCTACGCCAGCTGCCGCAGCGGCTGGTGGTGCTGGGCGGCGGCCCGATCGGCTCCGAGCTTACGCAGACCTTTGCCCGGCTGGGCGCCACGGTCACGCAGGTCGAAATGGCGCCACGCATCCTGATGCGCGAGGACCCCGAAGTGTCCGGGCTGGTGACACGGCGCTTTCGCGCCGAAGGCATCGCCGTGCTCGTCCGTCACAAGGCGAAACAGTTCCTGGTCGAGGCCGGCGAGAAAATCCTCATCGCCGAACATGAAGGACAGGACGTACGCATCCCCTTCGACGGCCTGCTGGTGGCGGTGGGCCGGGTGGCGAACCTGAAAGGCTATGGCCTGGAGGAACTGGGCATTGCCGCAAGCCGCACCGTCGAAACCAACGAATTTCTGCAGACGAAATACCCCAACATCTACGCCGCCGGCGACGTCGCGGGGCCGTATCAGTTCACCCATACCGCCGCGCATCAGGCCTGGTATGCGGCGGTCAATGCGCTGTTCGACCCGTTCAGGAAATTCCGCGCCGACTACTCCGTGATACCCTGGGCCACCTTCGTCGATCCGGAGGCGGCGCGGGTGGGCCTGAACGAAATCGAGGCGAAGGAGCGCGGCATTGCCTGTGAAGTCACGGTGTATGGCATCGACGACCTGGATCGCGCCATCGCCGACGGTGAAGCCGAGGGTTTCGTCAAGGTGCTCACCGTACCCGGCAAGGACAAGATACTCGGCGTCACCATCGTCGGCGAGCACGCGGGCGACCTGATCGCCGAATATGTGCTGGCGATGCGCCACGGCATCGGCCTCAACAAGATCCTCGGCACCATCCACATTTATCCGACGCTGGCCGAAGCCAACAAGTACGCCGCGGGCGTGTGGAAGAAGGCGCATGCGCCGCAGAAGCTGCTGCGCTGGGTGCAGCGCTTCCACACCTGGCGGCGCGGCTGAGGGCGCGATGCGCCGGCTGCGAACGCCATTCAAGCCTGAGGGAGGCGAGCACCATGCCCAAAGCCGTCTGGAACAACACGACAATCGCGCAAACCGAGCGTTTTGAAACCGTGGAAGGCAACACCTACTTCCCGCCGGAATCGCTGGACCTGCGCTATTTCCGCGCCAGCGACCAGCACTCGACCTGCGCCTGGAAGGGCGTTGCCAGCTACTACGACATCGTGGTCGGCGATCAGGTCAACAAGGACGGCGCGTGGTACTACCCGTCACCGCAGCCGGCGGCGGCCAACATTGCCGGCTACGTCGCGTTCTGGCGCGGCGTGCAGATCATTCCATAGGCAGCCCTCGGCCTGCGCAAGCGGTTAAAATGCGGCTGCGCCAATAAAATCGAAGCCAACATGAAACTCGCCACCCTCAAAGACGGAACCCGCGACGGCACGCTGATCGTGGTGTCGCGCGATCTGAAACACGCGATCAAGGCCGACGACATCGCGCCCACGCTGCAGGCGGCGCTGGACGACTGGACCTACGCCTCGCCGCAGCTCACCGATCGCTACGACGCGCTCAACCGCGCGCCCGGCGGCCGCGCCTTCGAGTTCGATCCGAAGCAATGCGCGTCGCCCCTGCCGCGCGCCTACCAATGGGCCGACGGCTCCGCCTACATCAGCCACGTCGAGCGCCTGCGCAAGGCGCGCGGCGCGGAAATGCCCAAATCCTTCCGCAGCGATCCGCTCATGTACCAGGGAGGCTCGGACGCCTTCCTCGGCCCCTGCGACGACATTCCGCTGGAATCCGAGGACTGGGGCCTGGACCTTGAAGCAGAGATCGCCGTTATCACCGGCGACGTACCCATGGGCATTCCAAAGAAAGAGGCGGGCGAATACATCCGCCTGCTGCTGCTCGTCAACGACCTGTCCCTGCGCAATCTGGCGCCGGCGGAACTGGCCAAGGGTTTCGGCTTTTTCCAGAGCAAGCCCAGTTCCGCGTTTTCTCCGCTGGCGCTGACGCCCGACGAGCTCGGCTCCGCCTGGGATGGAAGCAAGCTGAGCCTGCCGCTGCTGGTGCAAGTCAACGGCGAAGAGCTGGGGCACCCCAATGCAGGCGTCGACATGAGTGTCGATTTCCCGCGCCTGATCGCGCATGCCGCCGGCACCAGGCCGCTTGTCGCCGGCAGCATCGTCGGTTCGGGCACGGTGTCTAACGCGGATCAGAGCACGGGCACCGCGTGCATCGCGGAAAGGCGCGCGCTGGAGACGATCGCAGGCGGGGAGCCGGCGACACCGTTCCTCAAATTCGGCGACCGCGTGCGCATCGAAATGCTCGATGCCGAAGGCAATTCCCTGTTCGGCGCGATCGAGCAGCAGGTCCTCAGATATACGGCGGCCAGATAAGCGCCGCGCATAGGGGCTTGGCCCTGGCCAGCCTGAAAGGTGTCGAGCCCGAATGAAGCCGGCGCCGGCGACCGATCGGTTCCATGCGCATCAGGCCGCAAATGCCAAAAGGCAAATGCCGGCCACCCGATTCCATTTTCCGATCGGATCGATCCAGGATAGCATTTGTCTCCATCGGGACAGGGTGCTTATGATGCTTGCATCACCGCGGCAATTGATCATCCGGAGATTGGCATGACTTGGCATGAGCACTACAACAACCGACGCATGGACGCCGCCGGCGCCGCGCGGCTGGTGCGTTCGCACGATCGCGTGTATATCGGCGGCAATGCCGCGACACCGCGGCCCTTGCTGCATGCACTGCGAGATCGCGCAGCAAGCCTCGAGCAGGTCGAGTTGCTGCATCTGCTGTTCGCCGGGGAAGACCCTCTCGCAGCACCCGAGCTGGAAGGGCATTTTCGCCACACCGTCCTGTTCGTGGGCAGCGCCGACCGGGAGGCGGTGCAGAACGGACGCGCGGCCTATCTGCCGGTGCATCTGCATGACATACCAGCGCTGTTCAAAAGCGGCGCGCTACCGATCAGGGTGGCGATCGTATCCACGGCGCCGCCGGACGAGCACGGCTTTTTGTCACTGGGCGTTGAATGTCTGGTGAGCCTGGCCGCCGTGGAAGTCGCGGAAGTGGTAATCGCCGTCGTGAACGACCAAATGCCGCGCGCATTGGGCGATTGCTTCGTCCCGGCGCACAAGGTAAGCGTGGTGGTCGACGCGTCTTTCACCTTGCCGGAACTGCCGATCGAGCCGCCCTCGGCAATCCACACCAGCATCGGACGCTTTGTCGCGTCACTGGTCGAGGACGGCGCGACCCTGCAGCTCGGCATCGGCGCAATACCGGATGCCGTGGTGGCGGCGCTCGCCGGCAAGCGCGATCTGGGCATTCATACGGAGATGGTTTCCGACCGGGTCATGGACGCCATTGAATCAGGCGTGATCACCGGCGCGCGCAAGACCCTGCATCCGGGCAAGGTCGTCGCCAGCTTTGCCATGGGCAGCCGGGCCTTGTACGACTATATCGACAACAATCCCCTGTTCGAGATGCACCCCGCGGACTACACCAACAATCCAGTCATCATTGCCCAGAACGACCATATGGTCGCTATCAATTCGGCATTGGAAGTGGACATTACCGGACAAGTCTGCGCCGAGTCGGTCGGAAAGCGCATCTATTCCGGGTTCGGCGGACAGTTGGACTTCATTCGCGGCGCAGCCATGAGCAAGGGTGGAGTGCCCATCATCGCCCTGCCGTCCACGGCTGCGGGTGGAAAATTGTCGCGCATCGTGCCCATGCTGCAGCCGGGCGCCGGTGTGGTCACCACCCGTGCCGATGTTCACTTTGTCGTCACCGAATTCGGCATCGCGCAACTATACGGCAAGACCCTGAGGCAGCGGGTGCGAGAACTTATGGAGATTGCGCATCCGGATTTTCGCGCAGCCCTGGAGCAGGAGGCCTGGGAGCGCAGGATCCTGCCACACGCGATCTAGACGCAGTTGGCGCGGCGTTGCGCGCCGACGTCCAGCGCAGGGCTTACGCCTTCAATCGACCACCTTAGGCGTGGCGCCGGATGAAGCCGCGGATGCGCGGATATAGCGTCTCGCGGAAGCGGCGCCCGCTAAAAATGCCGTAATGCCCCACGTCGGGCGCGAGATAGTGCTCGCGCATCTTCTCCGGTATCGAGGTGCACAGTCCGTGCGCCGACTCGGTCTGCCCGTTTCCGGAAATGTCGTCGAGTTCACCTTCGATGGTCAGCAGCGCGGTCTTGCTGATGGCGCGCGGCCGCACCAGCTGCTCGCGCACGAACATGCGCCCCTTGGGCAGGGAGAATTCCTGGAACACAGTCTTGATGGTGTCCAGGTAGTACTCCGCCGGCATGTCCAGCACCGCGTTGTACTCGTCATAGAAGCGCCGGTGCGCCTCGGCCGAATCGCCGTCGCCTTTGACCAGATGATTGTAGAAATCCTGGTGTGCATTGGCGTGGCGCGAGGGATTCATCGCGACGAAGCCCATGTGCTGCAGGAAACCCGGATAGACCTGGCGCATCGCGCCCGGATATTTCGCCGGCACGCGGTCGATGACATTGCCCTTGAACCAGGAAAGGGGCTTGCGCGTGGCCAGGTTGTTGACCGCGGTCGGGCTGCGCCGCGCGTCGATGGGCCCGCCCATCATGATCATGGTGCGCGGCTTGACCGGCGCGTCGGCTTCGGCCATCAGCGCGATCGCGGCCAACACCGGCACCGTCGGCTGGCATACCGAAATCACATGCACGTCGGGCCCGAGGAAGGAGATGAACTCGCGCACGTAGTCGACGTAGTCGTCCAGGTGAAACGGGCCCTGGATGAGCGGCACCATGCGCGCGTCCACCCAGTCGGTGACGTAAACCTCGTGCTCCGGCAGCAGCGTGCGCACCGTGTCGCGCAGCAAGCTGGCATGGTGGCCCGACAAAGGCGCCACCAGCAGGACCACGGGATCCGCCCTGCCCTTGCGCCCGGCCAGGTCGCGCTCGAAGTGCCGCAGCTGGCAGAAAGGCTTGTCGAGCACGACGCTTTCGCTGACCGCGGTTTCCCTGCCGCCGACGCGCGCCGTGCTGATGCCGAATTCGGGTTTCTGGTAACGCTGGGTGATGCGCACGAAGAGCTCGCTGCCGGCGGCGATCTTGCGGCTGAGCGGAGAATAGGAAAGCGGGCTGAACGGGTGGCTGAAAGCGCTGGCGTTGAAGCTGGCCCACAGTTGCCAGGGCGTCAGCGCTGCGTGGCTCATTTCATGCAGGGTATAGAGCAAATCAGGCACTCCATCAATGACACGTTGCTTGCTTATACCAAAATACGCGGCCGGGCGCATTATCCGCCGTCGCTATTTTCGCGGCCTTGGCCATTCGTTATAAGAGCCGCTTATGCTAGCCTGTCGCCGTTTTCGATTACTCCGAGCGAATTTGATCCGATGAAAATCGCCCTGCGCATATTCCTGACGCTGCTGCTCGCGATCGTGCTCGCCGCCGCTGCGGGATACATCTGGCTGCGCGAGTCGCTGCCGCAGCTCGACGGCAGCGTGACCCTGGCCGGCCTCAAGGCGCCGGTGGACATCGTGCGCGACCGCAACGGCGTGCCGCACATCTACGCCGGCAGCATCGAGGACGCCTTGTTCGCGCTGGGCTTCGTGCATGCGCAGGACCGCCTGTGGCAGATGGAAATGAACCGGCGCATAGCCGCCGGACGCCTGTCCGAAGCGCTCGGACCGGCGACCCTGGACACAGACAGGTTTCTTCGCACCCTGGGCGTGCGCCGCGTGGCCGAGGCCACGTTGAAGCTGTTGAGCGCGAACGCGCAGCGCCAGCTCGATGCCTATTCCGCCGGGGTGAACGCCTTCCTCGCGCAGCACTCCGGCCCCCTGCCGCCGGAATTCCTGCTCACCGGGATCAAGCCCGAACCCTGGCAGAGCGCCGATTCGGTCGCCTGGATCAAGATGATGGCCTGGGACCTCGGCGCCAACTGGCGCAGCGAACTGCTGCGCATGCGCCTGGCGAAAAAGCTCTCCCCGGCGCAGATCGGCGAGTTCCTGCCGCCCTATCCCGGCGACGCGCCGCTCGCCATCGCCGATTACGCGGCGCTGTATCGCCAGCTCGATGCAAGCAAGCTCGCCGGGCTGGCGCTCGCCGGCCTTAGCGAGGATGGCGCCTCC
>JAAOZY010000259.1 GCA_012274205.1 Betaproteobacteria bacterium | reverse complement strand
GTATGTGTGCCTGAAGCCTGGCCAGGAAATCAACTTTCACGCGGCGGAGTAGAACATGGCACTCGTCAAGGTAAAACCCACTTCACCCGGACGCCGTTCGCTGGTCAAGGTCGTCAATCCCGATCTGCACAAGGGCAAGCCGCATGCGCCGCTGCTCGAACCGCAATCGCGGCGCGCCGGACGCAACAACAGCGGCCACATCACCATGCGCCACCAGGGTGGCGGCCACAAGCAGCATTACCGCATCGTCGATTTCAAGCGCGCCAAGGACGGTGTTGCGGCCAAGGTCGAGCGCCTGGAATATGACCCCAACCGCAGCGCCAATCTCGCGCTGCTGTGCTACCTGGATGGCGAGCGCCGCTACATCATTGCGCCCAAGGGCGTCGCGGTGGGTGCGCAACTCATGTCGGGCGCGGAAGCGCCGATCAAGCCGGGCAACACGCTGCCGCTGCGCAATATTCCGGTGGGCACCACGGTGCATTGCGTCGAGATGCTGCCTGGCAAAGGCGCGCAGATCGCGCGTGCGGCCGGCACCTCGGTGCAGCTGCTGGCGCGCGAGGGCAGCTACGCTCAGCTGCGCCTGCGCTCGGGCGAGGTGCGCAAAGTCCACATCGAGTGCCGCGCCACCATCGGCGAAGTCGGCAACGAGGAGCATTCGCTGGAGTCGGTGGGCAAGGCCGGCCGCATGCGCTGGCGCGGCGTGCGCCCGACGGTGCGCGGCGTGGCAATGAACCCGATCGACCACCCGCATGGCGGCGGTGAAGGCAAGACCGCAGCCGGCCGGCATCCGGTCAGCCCCTGGGGAACCCTGACCAAGGGCTACCGCACGCGCAAGAACAAGCGCACCAGCGGCATGATCATCAATCGCCGTAACAAGAAATAGAGGATAGGACATGGGACGTTCAGTCAAGAAGGGCCCGTTCGTCGACCATCACCTGGTTGGCAAGGTGGAGAAGGTGCGCGGCAGCGGCGACAAGCGCCCGATCAAGACCTGGTCGCGCCGCTCCACGATCCTGCCCGATTTCGTCGGCCTGACCATTGCGGTGCATAACGGCAAGCAGCATATCCCGGTCTATATCTCCGAGAACATGGTCGGTCACAAGCTGGGCGAGTTTGCGCTCACCCGCACGTTCAAGAGCCACTCGGCCGATAGAAAAGTCGCGGCCCCCGGCGGCGGAACTCCCGCGCCGGCCGCAGCGAAGAAATAGGAGCGACAGCCATGCAAACAAAAGCCACCTTGCGCGGTGTCCGCCTGTCGGCGCAGAAAGGCCGGCTCGTCGCCGACCAGATCCGCGGCCTGGCGGTGGACAAGGCGCTCAACGTCCTTGCGTTCAGCCCGAAGAAGGGCGCCAAGATCATCAAGAAGGTGCTGGAGTCCGCCATCGCCAATGCGGAACACAACGACGGCGCCGACATCGACGAGCTGAAGGTGCAGACCATTTACGTCGAACAGGGCACGCCGCTCAAACGCTTTCATGCCCGGGCCAAAGGCCGCGGCAACCGCGTCGTCAAGCACTCCTGCCATATCTTCATCACGGTGGGCGACGCGGTCAAGGCAAAACGCAGTATGGCCAAACCCGCAGCCAAGGCAGGCGCCGTGGCCGGCGCAGCCAAAAATTAAGGGACAGTCATGGGACAGAAAATCCACCCGATCGGGTTCCGCCTCGCAGTCAACAAGAACTGGGGATCGCGCTGGTTCGCCAACAGCAAGAACTTTGGCGCCATGCTCAACGAAGACCTGAAGGTACGTGACTACCTGAAGAAGAAACTCGCGCACGCCTCGGTCGGCCGCGTGGTGATCGAGCGTCCGGCCAAGGACGCCCGCATCACCATCCACAGCGCGCGCCCCGGCGTGGTCATCGGCAAGAAGGGCGAGGATATCGAAGTGCTGAAGGCTGATTTGCGCAAGATGCTCGGGGTGCAGATGGTGCACGTCAATATCGAGGAAATCCGCAAGCCCGAGATCGACGCGCAACTGATCGCCGACTCCATTGCGCAGCAGCTGGAGAAGCGCATCATGTTCCGCCGCGCGATGAAGCGCGCCATGCAGAACGCGATGCGCCTGGGCGCGCAGGGGATAAAGATCGCGAGTTCGGGCAGGCTGAACGGCATCGAAATCGCGCGCAACGAGTGGTACCGCGAAGGCCGCGTGCCCCTGCACACGCTGCGCGCCGACATCGACTATGGATTCGGCGAAGCCAAGACGACTTATGGCGTGATCGGCATAAAGGTGTGGGTGTACAAGGGCGAGACGGTGGGCAAGAACGAGCAGCCCTTGGCTGTGCCCGGTGCCGTACCCGAGGAAGCGCCGTCGCCGAGGAAGGCCAGAAAAGCCCCGGCCGCGGCGGCCAGAACCGAGGCTGCAGTGTCCAAGCCCGAAGGCGAGGCCAAGCCAAAGGCCGCTACGCGCGCACGCAAGAAGCCGGCTGCGAGCGACGCCGCGAAGGACGCGGAAGCGCCCAACACCGAGGCAGCAGCCGAAGCACCGGCCGGCGACCCCGCCAAACCCGCAGCCAAGGCCAAGACCACGGTCCGGCGCGTCACGAAGAAGACAGGAGCGTAAGATGCTTCAACCATCCAGGACAAAATACCGCAAGCAGCAGAAAGGCCGCAACAAGGGCATTGCGACGCGCGGCAACAAGGTTTCCTTCGGCGAATTTGGCCTCAAGGCCATCGGCCGCGGCCGCCTGACCGCGCGCCAGATCGAGGCCGCGCGCCGCGCCATGACGCGCCACATCAAGCGCGGCGGCCGCATCTGGATCCGGATATTCCCGGACAAACCGATTTCGCAGAAGCCGGCCGAAGTGCGCATGGGCAACGGCAAAGGCAACCCGGAGTATTGGGTGGCCGAAATCGTTCCCGGCAAAGTGCTGTATGAAATGGACGGCGTGGACGAGGTGCTGGCGCGGCAGGCATTCCGCCTTGCTTCGGCCAAGCTGCCGATCGCCACCGCCTTTGTCCACCGTTTATTGGGGTAAAGAGATGAAACCGAGCGAACTGCGCGCCAAGGACGTGGCGCAGCTGAACCAGGAACTGAACGACCTGCTGAAGGCGCAATTCAGCCTTCGCATGCAGGTCGCGACCCAGCAGCTGAGCAACAACAGCCAGCTGAAGAAAACCCGCCGCGACATCGCGCGGGTGCGCACCATCATTGCACAGAAGGCGGCAAGCAAATGAGCGATACCCAGACAGCCAAGGTAAGCAAGGTCGCGCGCGCCCTGACCGGCCGCGTCGTCAGCGACAAGATGAACAAGACGGTGACGGTGCTGATCGAGCGCCGCGTGCGCCACCCGCTGGTGGGCAAGATCGTGACCCGGTCGCGGAAGTATCACGCGCACTCGGAGAACAACGAGTACAAGGTCGGCGATCTGGTGACGATCGAGGAGACGCGCCCGATCTCCAAGACCAAGGCATGGAAGGTCGTCAAACTGGTCGAGAAGGGCAAGAACATTTAGGCGGAAAGTATCCTTGCCCTGGCAGCTTGGCTCGGATATAATCTAGCGCTTTTCGCATTTGCGCTTCGCCTCTGGCTGGAGCGTTCAACCCGGACGGGTTCCAAGACTGGCCGCTAGGTGCACCTCAAACGTGGGGGTGCGCCCTCAAGCGGTCCAAGTTGGAAGAGGAAACAAAAATGATTCAGATGCAGAGTGTATTGGACGTGGCCGACAACACCGGCGCGCGCGCGGTGATGTGCATCAAGGTCTTGGGCGGCTCCAAGCGGCGCTATGCAGGCATCGGCGACGTAATCAAGGTCAGCATCAAGGATTGCGCCCCGCGCGGCCGCGTGAAGAAGGGCGAGATCTACAGCGCTGTCGTGGTTCGCACCGCCAAGGGCGTGCGCCGCGCCGACGGTTCGCTGATCAAGTTCGACGCCAACGCCGCGGTGCTGCTCAATGCCAAGCTGGAACCGATCGGCACGCGCATTTTCGGACCGGTGACGCGCGAGTTGCGTAACGAGCGCTTCATGAAGATCGTTTCGCTCGCACCCGAAGTTCTGTAACAAAGGCGGGTTGATGCAGGCAGGGGAAGGCCCCTTGCAGCTCCCCAAGCCAGAAATATAGGAATCGAAGGCCATGCAAAAGATTCGCAAAGGTGACGACGTGATCGTCACCACCGGTAAAGACAAGGGCAAGCGCGGCACCGTGCTGCGCCGCGTCGACGATACGCACCTGCTGGTCGAGGGCGTCAACCGCGCGAAGAAGCATCAGAAACCGAACCCGATGAAGAATCAGACCGGCGGCATCGTGGAAATGGACATGCCGATCGACATCTCCAATGTCGCGCTGTTCAACCCGCAGACGCAGAAGGGCGACCGCGTCGGCTTCAAGACGCTGGAGGACGGGCGCAAGGTGCGCATTTTCAAGTCCAACGGCGAAGTAGTGGACGCCTGAGAGAGAAAACACTATGGCACGCTTATACAGCTATTACAAAGAGACCGTGGTACCCGACATGGTGAAGAAGTTCGGGTACAAGACGACGATGCAGGTCCCGCGCATCGAGAAGATCACGCTCAACATGGGCGTGGGCGAGGCGGTCAACGACAAGAAGATCATGGACAATGCGGTCGGCGACATGACCAAGATCGCCGGCCAAAAGCCGGTGGTCACCTTGTCGAAAAAGCCCATTGCGGGCTTCAAGATCCGCAAGGATCTCCCGATCGGTTGCATGGTTACGCTGCGTGGGACACGCATGTACGAGTTTCTCGACCGCCTGGTCAGCATTGCAATACCGCGCATCCGCGATTTCCGCGGCTTGTCGCAGCGCGCCTTCGACGGGCGCGGCAACTACAACCTGGGCGTGAAAGAGCAGATCATCTTCCCGGAAGTCGAGTACGACCAGATCGACGCCCTGCGCGGCATGAATATCAGCATCACCACCACTGCGAAGACCGACGAGGAAGCCAAAGCGCTACTCGCTGCCTTCAAATTTCCGTTCAAGACCTGAAGGATTGCGCCATGGCAAAAACCGCAGTCATCAACCGCAACGAAAAGCGCCGCAAGACCGTGAAGAAATTCGAGGTCAAGCGTACCGCGCTGCTCGCGATAATCAACGATTTCAAGCAGCCAGAGGAAGAGCGCATGGCGGCGCGCATGCAGTTGCAGAAGCTGCCGCGTAACGCCAGCCCCACGCGGGTGCGCAACCGCTGCAAGCTGACCGGGCGCCCGCGCGGCGTGTACCGCAAGTTCGGCCTGGGCCGCAACAAGCTGCGCGACATCGCCATGCGCGGGGAAATTCCCGGCATGACCAAAGCCAGCTGGTGAGAGGAGACAGAGCATGAGCATGAGTGATCCGATCGCCGATATGCTGACCCGCATCCGCAATGCGCAACTTGCGGAAAAGCTGTCGGTGGCGATGCCGTCGTCGCGCGTGAAGGCGTCCATCGCCCAGGTGCTGAAGGACGAGGGCTACATAGAGGAATTCAAGGTGCGCGACGACGAGGGCAAGCCCATGCTCGAAATCGCGCTGAAGTACTACGCCGGCGCGCCGGTGATCGAAAAGATCGAACGCGTCAGCCGCCCCGGACTGCGCATTTACAAGGGCCGCGACGACATCCCGAAGATCATGAACGGGCTGGGAATCGCAATCGTCTCGACCTCCAAGGGCGTGATGACCGACAGAAAAGCGCGCGCCACCGGCATCGGCGGCGAAGTGCTGTGCATCGTGGCCTAAGGGAAGGAAATCATGTCACGAATCGGAAAATTTCCCATTGCAGTGCCCAAAGGCGTCGAAGTGACGGTGTCGGCGGACCAGGTCGCGGTCAAAGGCCCGCTGGGCACGTTGACGCAGCGGCTGGGCAACGACGTCACAATCGAACGCGACGGCGACAACCTGTTGTGCGCGGTAAAGAACGACTCGACGCGGGCCAATGCGATGTCGGGTACGCTGCGCGCACTGGTGGCCAACATGGTGCAGGGCGTGACCAAGGGCTTCGAAAGGAAGCTGGTCCTGGTGGGCGTCGGCTACCGTGCGCAGGCACAGGGCGACAAGCTCAATCTGGCGCTCGGATTGTCGCACCCGGTGGTGCACCAGATGCCCAAGGGCGTCAAAGTCGAGACACCGACCCAGACCGAGATCATTCTGCGCAGCAACGACAAGCAGCAAGTCGGCCAGGTGGCCGCCGAGGTGCGCGCCTACCGCAGCCCCGAGCCTTACAAGGGCAAGGGCGTGCGCTACGCGGACGAGAGAGTGGTCTTGAAAGAGACCAAGAAGAAGTAAGCGGAGCCATAGCCATGATAGATAAAAAAGAGGCGCGACTGCGCCGAGCACGTAGATCCCGCGCCAAGATTGCGCAGCTCAAGGCCGTGCGGCTTTCGGTGCATCGCACCAACAGCCACATCTATGCCCAGGTGATTTCCGCTTGCGGCACCAAGGTCCTGACCGCGGCGTCCACGCTGGAGAAGGAAGTGCGCGCGAGCGTCGCCAACGGCGGCAACGTCAAGGCGGCCGAGGCGGTAGGCAAGCGCATCGCCGCCAAGGCGAAGGAGCTGGGCATCGAGAAAGTGGCGTTCGACCGCGGCGGGCTGCAGTACCACGGCCGCGTCAAGGCGCTGGCCGAAGCTGCGCGCGAAGCCGGGCTGAAGTTTTAGGGGCTCCTGACGGAATTGCCGTCAGGCAGCTGAAACAGGGGAGCACGAGGGGAGGTTTCCCCTCGAAATGTCAGACCTCGAATCGGGAACGAATATGGCGAAGATGCAAGGCAGGATGCAGGGCAAGATGGGCGGCGATGACCGCGGCGACGGCCTGCGCGAGAAAATGGTCGCAATCAACCGCGTCACGAAAGTGGTCAAGGGCGGTCGCATTCTCAGCTTCGCCGCGCTTACCGTGGTGGGCGACGGGGACGGCGGCGTCGGCATGGGCAAGGGCAAGTCGCGCGAGGTTCCGGTAGCCGTGCAAAAGGCGATGGAAGAGGCGCGGCGCAAGATGTTCCGCGTCAGCCTGAAAAACGGCACGCTGCACCATGCAGTGATGGGGCGCCACGGTGCCGCCAAGGTGTACATGCAGCCGGCATCCGAAGGCACGGGCATCATCGCCGGCGGCGCGATGCGCGCCGTATTCGAAGTCATGGGTGTGACCAACGTGCTCGCCAAGTGCATCGGCTCGGGCAGCCCTTATAACGTGGTGCGTGCCACGCTGCAGGGTTTGAAAGCCATGAACACGCCGTCCGAAATTGCCGCCAAGCGCGGCAAATCGGTCGAAGAAATCACCGGCTGAGGACAATCATGGCGGACAAGAAACTCAAGGTAACTTTGGTGAAAAGCGTGATCGGCTGCAAGGCAGCGCACCGCGCGACGGTGCGCGGGCTGGGCTTGAAGCGCATCAACCACACCGTGGAATTGCAGGACACACCCGAGGTCCGGGGCATGATCAACAAGGTCTATTACCTAGTGAAGTGCGAGGCATAAATGCAGCTTAATACGATCAAGCCTGCAGCGGGCGCCAAACGGCCCCGCCGGCGTGTCGGGCGCGGCATTGGCTCCGGTCTGGGCAAGACCGCGGGGCGCGGCCACAAGGGGCAGAAGTCGCGTACCGGCGGCTTCCACAAAGTCGGTTTCGAGGGCGGCCAGATGCCGCTGCAGCGGCGCTTGCCCAAGCGCGGCTTCAATTCGCTCGCTCGCGGCCTGACGGCCGAGGTGCGCCTGTCCGATCTGCAGAAGATGCAGCCCGCCGAAATCGATTTGAGCGCGCTGAAGCAGGCCGGGGTGGTGCCGGAAGCTACCGAAAACGTCAAGGTCATCCTGTCGGGCAAGATAGAGCGCAAGGTCAGCCTGAGCGGACTGCGGGTCACCAAAGGCGCCAGAGCGGCAATCGAGGCGGCCGGCGGCAGCATCGCCGCGCTGGAACAAAAAGCGCCCGTAGGCAAGGGCAAGAAGGCGAAGGCGCGGGTCGAAGCCATCGCCAAGGCGAAAGCCAGGGCAGAAGCGCCCAAGGGCGCCGCGGCCAAAGCCGAAGTCAAGGCAGCGGGCAAGCCGAAGGCGCCGAAAGCGGCCAAAGGCGCGGCCGAGCCCGCCCCCAAAGAGAAATCCAAGCCCAAGGCAAAGGGCGAGAAGGCTTAATTGCCAAGATAAGAAATGGCTACCCAGGCTCAAAATATCGGCAAGAGCGGCAAGTTCGGCGATCTGAAAAAGCGCCTGTTCTTCCTGCTCGGCGCCCTGGTCGTGTTCCGCATCGGTGCGCACATCCCGGTGCCGGGCATCGACCCGAACGTGCTCGCCGACCTGTTCAAGTCCCAGCAGGGCGGGATTCTGGGGATGTTCAACATGTTCTCCGGCGGCGCCCTGTCGCGCTTCACCATATTCGCCCTCGGGATCATGCCGTACATTTCGTCGTCGATCATCATGCAGCTGATGACGACGGTGTCGCCGCAACTCGAGCAGCTGAAGAAGGAAGGCCAGGCGGGGCAGCGCAAGATCACCCAGTACACGCGCTACGGTACCGTATTCCTGGCGCTGTTCCAGGCGATCGGCATTTCCATCGCACTGGAATCGCAGCCGGGGCTGGTTCTGGAACCGGGGCTCATGTTCCGCTTCGTCACTGTCAGCACACTGGTGACGGGCACCATGTTCCTGATGTGGTTGGGTGAGCAGATCACCGAGCGCGGCCTCGGCAACGGCATCTCCATCATTATTTTCGCCGGTATCGCGGCCGGACTGCCCAACGCCGTCGGCGGCACCCTGGAACTGGTGCGCACCGGCGCCATGCACCCGCTGACCGCGCTGCTGGTGGCGACAGCGGTGGTGCTGGTGACCTGGGCGGTGTGTTTCGTCGAGCGCGGCCAGCGCAAGATCCTGGTGAACTACGCCAAACGCCAGGTCGGCAATAAAGTCTACGGCGGCCAGGCCTCGCACCTGCCGTTCAAGCTCAACATGGCCGGCGTGATTCCGCCGATCTTCGCGTCGAGCATCATTCTATTCCCCGCAACCCTGGCGGGCTGGTTCGGCCGCAGCGAGGGCATGGGCTGGCTGACCGACGTTTCCGGCACGCTTTCGCCGGGTCAGCCGATTTACGTCATGCTGTATTCCAGTGCGATCGTATTCTTCTGCTTTTTCTACACCGCCCTGCAATACAACCCCAAGGAGACGGCGGACAACCTGAAAAAGAGCGGCGCCTTCGTTCCGGGAATCCGGCCGGGCGACCAGACGGCGCGCTATCTGGAGAAAATCCTGACGCGGCTCACCATGGCCGGAGCGGTGTACGTGACGCTGGTGTGCCTGCTGCCCGAATTCCTGATCCTGAAGTGGAATGTGCCGTTTTATTTCGGCGGAACCTCGCTGCTGATCATCGTTGTGGTGACCATGGATTTCATGGCGCAGGTACAGGCATACATCATGTCGCACCAGTATGAAAGCCTGCTGAAAAAGGCCAATTTCAAGGGCGCGGGCTTCCCCACACGCTGATGGCGAAAGAGGACGTAATCGAAATGCAGGGGGAGATTGTGGAAAATCTCCCGAACGCGACCTTCAGGGTAAAGCTGGAAAACGGCCACATAGTACTGGGGCATATCTCGGGCAAGATGCGCATGCACTATATCCGCATCCTGCCGGGCGACAAGGTGACGGTGGAATTGACGCCGTATGATTTGACACGGGCGCGGATCGTTTTCCGCGCAAAGTAGTCCGGGTGCGGGTGTAACAGCGCGGACCGGGCGCAGCAGGAGAGCACCATGAAAGTACAGGCATCAGTGAAAAAGATGTGCCGCAACTGCAAGGTAATTCGCAGGAAGAGAGTGGTGCGCGTGATCTGCACCAACCCGCGGCATAAGCAGCGTCAAGGTTAATTGAGTGGAACTAAGCATGATATCTGGCTATAATTATCGGTTTCGCATTCTTGGGGTGAACTAATGGCCCGTATTGCAGGCGTCAACATTCCAAACCACCAGCACGCCGAGATTGCGCTGACCGCGATCTATGGCATCGGGCGCGCGCGCGCGCAGGCGATCTGCGTCGCGGCCAAGGTCGGGGCATCGGCCAAGGTCAAGGACCTGTCGGATTCCGACATGGAACGCTTGCGCGAAGAGGTGGCCAAATTCACGGTCGAAGGCGACCTGCGGCGCGAAGTATCGATGTCGATCAAACGCCTCATGGACCTGGGCTGCTATCGTGGCTCGCGCCATCGCAAGGGCCTGCCCGTGCGCGGACAGCGCACGCGCACCAATGCGCGCACGCGCAAGGGTCCGCGCAAGGCCGCGATCAAGATGAAATCCGCGGCGACCAAGACCTAAGCCCCGGATCAACGGAAACGTAGAGGAAAAATCAATGGCCAAACCCCCGAGCGCCGGCGCCACAGCAGCGGCGCGCGTACGCAAGAAGGTGAAGAAGAACGTTGCCGAAGGCATCGCGCACATTCACGCGTCGTTCAACAACACCATCATCACCATCACCGACCGCCAGGGCAACGCGCTGTCGTGGGCGACCTCCGGTGCAGCTGGCTTCAAGGGCTCGCGCAAATCGACGCCGTTCGCGGCGCAGATCGCAGCCGAGCAGGCCGGCAAGGCCGCGCAGGAATGCGGCGTCAAGAACGTGGAAGTGCGCATCAAGGGTCCTGGCCCGGGACGCGAGTCCGCCGTGCGCGCCCTGAACGCGATCGGCCTGAAGATCACCAGCATCAGCGACGTGACGCCGGTGCCGCACAACGGCTGCCGCCCGCCCAAGCGTCGGCGCATCTAAGGAGACTGGAAACGTGGCCCGCAACCTAGACCCCAAATGCCGCCAGTGCCGCCGCGAGGGCGAGAAACTGTTCCTCAAAGGCGAGAAATG
>JAAOZY010000258.1 GCA_012274205.1 Betaproteobacteria bacterium | reverse complement strand
TACTGTGCACGAACAGCACCGCGAGCAGGCACAACAGCCACCAGGTCTCGGCGCTAAAGGCGAGATGCCGACGCAATCCCCATAGCCACGCGCCCAGCTCGGCGCCCACCAGCGCGGCGCCCGCCAGCCCGGTTTCGGCGAGCAATTGCATCAGCGCGTTGTGCGCGTTGCGGTCGAAGTGCGCGATGTGATAGCGCGACAGCTCTGCCGCCTGTTCAAAAAACACACCGGCGTATTGGCCGAAGCCGACACCGAGCAGCGGCGCCCGGATGAACATCAGCAGTGCCTGGTGCCACATGTAGATGCGCGTGCCCAGCGACGAGCCGTCCGTCTGCGGCAGCAGATTGTGCGCCATGTCCTCGGTAAAACGGTCGATCGGCGTTACCGCCGCGTAGCCGGCGCCCGGCAGCGGCCGGATCGCCAGTCCGTAGTGCGACATCAGGTATTGCACCAGCGCGAACAACGGCAGCAGCAGGGCCAAGCCCAGGGCCGCGCGGCGCAGTTCGGGCAGCTGCGATCGCGCGCGAAGCCACAGGCTCAGCGCCAGCGCCGCGAGCAGGTAGAGCCAGGTCGTGCGCGAGCCCGACAGCGATAGCGCATAGAGGAAGAACCCGATACAGGCGACGGTCGTATGCAGGCTCAACCGCCCTTTGATGCGCAGGTAAACCGCGGAAATCAGCGCCAGCGTGACGTAGTCGGCAAAGTGATTGTTCTGCCCGAAATTGCCGTAGGCACCACGCTGCATCGGGCCCAGGCTGGCGACCATCATGCGCAGCGGCGAGTCGATGGTGTAGAACTGCAGCACCGCCGTGGCCGCGTTGAACAGTCCGCCCAGCAGCAGCATGACGGCCAGCCAGAGCGTAAGCTTTTCGATGCCGCAGGATTTCGCCAGCACCCGCCCGAGCCACACCAGCCAGGCCGCCCAGACCACGTAGAGCGCGCCCAGCACCGAGAACTCCGGGTAGGCGATGTCCACCCAGATTAGCTGCAGCAGCAGCAGCGCCGCAAACGCGAGCAGCCACAAGCTCAGCGTCGGAATTTCCACCTCGTCCCAGAAGCGCCGCGCCGACAGCGGCGCCAGGGCAGCCAGTCCGAACGCGAGCGCCAGCCACTCCGTATAGAAATTCGTCAGCGGATAGTAGTGGTAGGGGTTCAGGAACGGCAGCAGGAACATCAGGCCCGTGAGGACCAGGCTGATGCGCGCCGGGATGCGTGGAAGCAAGTTGATTTCCAGTGTTTGGGGAATTCGGAGTTTCGTTGCTGCCGCGCGGCAAGCCGGACCGGGATCGCGGGACTAAAGTGATTCCTGCGCGGTCCGATCGGTGAGCATACACGGGGAAGCTTCCACCCCGATTCGACGCCGACCTGGAGGAAGATCAGGGCCGGACTTTTCCGTCCGCGCCTGGCCCCGCTGGCACGCGGCTGCCCTCCTGCGTCGTCAAATTATCCTGCTTGCCGGGTAGCGGCGTGGATAGCTCGGTGGCGAGCCTTAGCCCGCCGCCCTTGATCGACTCCTCCTTCTTTTCCTGATTGCCGGCCTGACCAGAGGGAAGAGCCTGGGGCGCGGCGGATTGCGTCGCTGTCTGATCGACCGCCGACGCCTGCCCGGTCTCGATCGGCAGGGATGGGGGCTGCATAGCGGCGGCCGCTGGCGCCGCTGGCGCCTGCTCGCCGCCTGGGGTTTGCGAGGTACCGATGGGTTTAACCGGGGTCGCATAGGCCAGCGGTGTCACCACCGATCTGGGCGTAATCTGGTAGACCACCCAGCCCGCCCAGGCGATGAACACCAGCATGAGCCCGGCGACGATGCGCCAAAACCACTCCCAGTCCCGGCGCGCCCTGGGCTGCTCCGCGGCGGCCGCCTGCTCCTGCTGCTTGGTCTGATTCATATCGACGCTCGGGCGTGGCTGGGCGGCAGGTATCACGGCCATGTTCGCCCCTGGGGGAAATCCTGCGCCCGAAACCCGGATCGCGGGGGTGATGCTTATATTATGCCCGTTCTTCAGCCCGGGTTGTTATCGGCGGTGGCAAGGGCTGGCGCCTGCTTGTCTCCCGCGGTATCGCTCGAATAGCCGTAGCGCCGGTAATAGCGGCCGCCGTAACCGCGGTATTCGCCGTAATACCGGTTCGCCTTGTCGACATCGAGCTGATTGAGCACGGCACCGAGGCCGACTAGCGCAGGCTCGGTCACGCGCTTCATCTGCGTCAGGCCGTGGCGCGCGAGCGGATAGGGCGTGCTGTCGGCCTTCACCACGTACAGGACCGATGTCGCGTATTGCGACAGCACCAGCGCATCGCTCACCAGTTGCAGCGGCGGGCTGTCGATGATGATCACGTCGAACGCCTGCTTCAGCATCGTCATCACCTCGGAGAAACGATGCGAGGAAATCAGCTCGAGCGGATTGAGCGGGACGCGGCCGGACTGCAGCACCCAAAGATTCGATTTGTCGGCCGCATAGACACACTCGTCGAGCGGCGCGCTGCCCGCGACCAGTTCGGACAAGCCGGTGCGGTGTTCTTCGCCATCGAGGACGCGCGCCATCTTCGGCCGCCGCATGTCGGCTTCCACCAGCAGCGTCTTCTTGATTTGCGAGAACGCGAACGCCAGATTACACGCGACCGTCGTCTTGCCCTCCTCCGGCAGCGACGAGGTCAGCAGCACGACCTTCTGCTGCGAATCTATGCCCGAGAGCAGCAGGTCGCTGCGGATGCTGCGAATTCCCTCGGCGAATGGACTATGGGTATCTTCCATAAACAGGCGCTCGATCGGAACGCCCAAGCTTGGGCGCATGCGCGGCAGCACGCCGACCGCCTTGACCTCGAGCTTGGACTCCACCTCGTGGCTGGTCTTCACCGTGATGTCGAGCTGTTCCAGCAGCAGCGCAATGGCTACCGCCACCGCCAGCGCCACGAGCATGGCAATGCCCACGATCCTGCGCGTGTCGGGCCCGGACGGCGAAGTGGGAAAAATCGCCGGATCGATTACGCGTGCAATGGCCGAGGGCACGTCGCCGGTGTTGGTTTCCTTGGCGCGCTGCGTGAACAGGTCGTAGAGCTGCCGGTTGGACGCCACGTCGCGCTCCAGCGTGGCCAGCGTAAACTCCTTGCGGTTGTACTCCTGGCTCTCCACCTTCGCCCGCGCAAGCGCGCGCTCGAGCGAGGCTTCGTTCGCCTTGGCCACCTCGTATTCCTTGATCACCGCATCGACCACTGCACTGGCCTGGCGGTGCACGTTATCCTGCACCGCCTTGAGGTCGGACTGCGCCGCGACCATCTTTGGATGCTCCGGACCGTAGCGCTTGGACGCCTCACTTACCCGCCTCTCGGCCTCGGCCTCGGCTTCCTTGAAGCGCGTCATGATCGGGTTGCTCTGTACCACCTGCAGCGACTCGAGCGCCACCGCCGACTTACACTGCCGCGCGATGTTCACCCGCTTAAAGAGCGTCTCCGCGTCCAGGCCTTTCTTGCGCGCCGCGTCCAGAGCGGTCTCCAGTTCCTCGAGCTGCCGGATTGCGCCGGAAACCGAGACGCCCTTTGCGACCACGATCTTTTCCTTCTCGCGGAAATCCTGCAGCGCGCGCTCGGATACGTCCAGCTTCTGCTTCAAATCGCGCGCCTGTTCTTGCAGGAACGACATCGAACGCCGCGTGGTCTCGCCGCGCGATTCAAGATCGGAAATGATGTAAATCATCGCCAGCGTGTTCGGCACACGTTCCGCCAGCACCGGGTCGTGCGATTCGAAGCTCAGCTTCGCCAGCTGCGTATTGCGCACCGGTTGCAGGCTGATGTTCGCCATTACCTGTGCCACCACGCTTTCCTCGCTTGCCTGTGCGCTCGGCAGCTTGCCCGGCGCAGCCGGGAGGAATTGCGCCGGCACCCAGTCGGCGTACCAGGGCCGGGCTTGCTGGCGCGCATCGAATTCCGGATTCTTGGTCAGCTGCATCGTGCGCACCAGCCGTTCGGCGAGGTCGCGCGACTTGATGATCTCGAACTGCGTCAGGAAATAGTCGCGCGTGGTGCCGTTGTACGCCTCATACAGATCCTGGTTCGAAATAACCTTGGGTTTGCCCATTTCCAGCATCAGGGTCGCGGTCGCGCGGTAGACCGGCCGCAGGCTGGAGGCGTACATCGACGCCAGCATGCCCACGGCGACCACCACCATGAGAATGCCCCACTTGTATCGATTGAGCGTGCGCAGATAGCGCACGAAGTCGGGCTGCGCCGGCTCTCCCTGCATCGGCGTAAACGCAGGCGATTGCAACTCCTGATTGGAAATTCGGTTCATCAATTTATTCGGCAAGGTCCGTGCTCGATGGTGCCGGGCGGGCAGGAGCTAAGACCGCGGCGAACCGCCATCGAAGCCCGGTTCTTCGCGCATTGCCGATGTCCGTAAGCGCTTGATCGACCGCCGCGCGCCGGTTGCATAAACTTGTACACGCTTGCAATTTACATTAATTCCCAGTAGTTACAAAGGTATGCAGCGCTTATTTCACAAAGTTTTACAGATGTCGCGCAGTCCGCTTCCGGTCCGGGGTCCGCCGCTTCCCGGCGCCGGTTCCGGCAGTTTTGAGGCCACTGCGCAATTCCTGACCCCTTCGGCACAGCACCCGGCTGCCGTGCACGGCGTTGGGTACAGCAATTTTGCGCAGGCTCTGGTGCCGGATGCTCAAGTCCCGCCCTCATCGCCGCCATGCAGAAGTGTGCGCTAATTGATGCCGGCTAACCGTTCGCTAGCGTACCAACGCAGTATCTGCGCTCCACTCGAGGACTGGCTGTCCGCGTCGGCCTGCGTGCCGGCTGCCTGGGGGCTGGTATCATAGCGCGCATACTCCGGCTTCCCGGCATTGCGCCACCCGCCCCAATGAACTTCTGCCCCAACTGCGGTGCCAGCGTTACCCTCAAGGTACCGCCGGGCGACAGCTTCCCGCGCCATGTGTGCGAGGGCTGCAGCACGATCCACTACTCCAATCCGAAAATGGTGATCGGCTGCATTCCCGAATGGGAGGACAAGATTTTGCTGTGCAAGCGCGCGATCGAGCCGCGCCGCGGCTGCTGGACGCCGCCCGCGGGCTTCATGGAAAACGGCGAAACCACCGCCGAAGCGGCGCTGCGCGAGACGCTGGAGGAGGCCAACGCGCGCGTCGAGATCGGCGATCTGTACACCATGCTGTCGGTGCCGCAGGTCAACCAGGTGCACATCTTTTACCGCGCGCGGCTGCTCGACCTGGAATTCGCGCCGGGCGTCGAAAGCCTGGAGGTGGCGTTATTCGACGAGGCTGAAATTCCGTGGAAGGAAATCGCCTTCCGCACCATCTCCGCCACGCTGCGCCATTACTACGAGGACCGCAGGCAGGGGCGCTACGGCTGCCACTCGGGCGCCATCCTGCCCGTAAAGAAATAGGCCAGGAAACCGTTGCAAAATGAAATTTTGCAACGCCCGACATAGGGAGTATGAGGGGGGTCCCCCAAGGGGACTTTCCCGTCGAGCGGGATCGAGACCTTTGGGGCGTATCCCCTCATTTTGAAACGAACTCTAAGCGCCCGAAGGCCTCATCAGATTTCCGGAGTAGCGTTAATCTTGTGGATGGAAAGATCGGCGCCGTTGAATTCCTCTTCTGCGTCCAGGCGCAGCCCGATCGCCGCCTTGAGCCCGCCATACACGACAGCCCCGCCGGCGAGCGCCACGACGATGCCCAACGCCGTTCCGGTCAGCTGCGACATGAAGCTCACGCCGCCCATGCCGCCCAGCGCCTTGAGGCCGAAAATCCCCGCGGCGATGCCGCCCCAGGCGCCGCACAGCCCGTGCAGCGGCCATACGCCCAGCACATCGTCGATCTTCCAGCGGTTCTGCGTCAGGGTGAACATGTTGACGAAGATGAAGCCGGCCACCACGCCCACCACGAGCGAGCCGATCGGGTGCATCACGTCGGAGCCGGCGCATACCGCAACCAGCCCGGCGAGCGGGCCGTTGTGCACGAAGCCCGGGTCGTTGCGCCCGGCGACCAGGGCGGCCAGCGTGCCGCCCGCCATCGCCATGAGCGAATTGAGCGCCACCAGGCCGCTTATCTTGTCCAGGGTCTGCGCCGACATCACGTTGAAGCCGAACCAGCCGACCGACAGAATCCACGCGCCCAGCGCGAGAAACGGAATGCTCGAGGGCGGATGCGCGGTCATGCCCTTGCCATCCTTGCTGTAGCGGCCGCTGCGCGCGCCCAGCATTACCACCGCCACCAGGCCGATCCAGCCGCCCACCGCGTGCACCACCACCGAGCCCGCGAAATCGTGGAATTCCGCGCCGAAGGCTCCCTTGATCCACTCCTGTATGCCGTAGTGCTGGTTCCAGGCGATGCCTTCAAAAAAGGGATAGAC
>JAAOZY010000257.1 GCA_012274205.1 Betaproteobacteria bacterium | reverse complement strand
GTCATGGGGCTGGGCTTTTCCTTCATGCTGGCGGGCATCCGCATGATGTCCGCCAGCCCCTGGGTTGCGGCCGCATTGCTGGCGATGACGCTGCTCCTGCTCGGGCGTCCGCGCGTGCCGGCGATGCTGCTGCTGCTGGGCATCGGGGCGGCCATCGCCCTGGTCGAGCAGCCCGACCTGTTGCGCGATCTGGGTGGGCTAAAACCGCAATTCCGGCTCCCTGCGCTCGCCTGGCGGTCCCTGTCCATGCACGACCTGTGGACCGGCTTCATCCTGCTTGCGCTGCCGCAGCTGCCGCTGACCTTCGGCAATGCCTTCATCGCCATTACTGAAGAGAACAACCGCCTGTTTCCGGACCGGCCGGTGAGCGAGCGTGCCGTGGCCTGGTCCACCGGCGTGATGAACCTCGGCGCCAGCCTGATCGGCGGCATACCCATGTGCCACGGTGCCGGGGGCATGGCGGGCCATGTGCAGTTCGGCGCGCGTACCGGCGGCTCCTCCATCATTCTCGGTGTCACCCTGCTCGCTGCCGGACTGTTCCTGTCTGCCTCGATTGGCACCCTGTTCGGCATCTTTCCGCCCTACGTGCTCGGCGTCATCCTGTTCATGGCGGGATTGCAGCTTGCGCTTGGCAGCCGCGACGCCGGGGCGGAAAAGGCCGATCGCTTCGTAGTGCTCGCGACCGCCGCGTTCGCGATCTGGAACGTGGGCGTGGCGGTGCTGTTCGGGATCCTCGCGCAGCAGGCGTCGCAGCGCGGCTGGCTGCGCATTTGACCCGTTGAAAACGGGAAAGGCCCCGTGTCCGGGGCCTTTCCGTGCTGCGATGCAACGAGCGTAGGCGTTTATTGCTTGGTCGCGGTGACGGTCTGGAAGTTGCCGAAGAAATAGGTGCTGCGCTCGCAGGTCCAGCCGCCCTCGCCCTCGAGGTAGTTGAGCGGGTCATGGGTGTCCCACAGCGCCAGGCCGAGCGGCTCGAACACCTTGAAGTAGGTCCAGGAGAGCGCGCGCAGCACCCACAATTGCGGCCGGTGAAATTCGGCGAGGAACAGCTTTCCGCCCGGTGCGAGCATGCGCCCGGCCTCGCTCAGGGTCTGTCCTTTGAGGTGATGCGGCAGCTCATGCAGCAGGAAGAAGATGACGTTGGCATCCACGCCGCCGTCCTTGAGCGTCATCGCGGTCGCATTGTCCTCGATGTATTCCACCTTGCCGCCGTATTGGCGCAGCTTGCTGCGCGCGTGCACCAGTTCGTTCTGGATGATGTCGGCGATGAGCACGCGCTCGGCGCCGGACTCGAGCGCGGCCTGCACCACGCGCGGGATCACGTTGCCGAAGGCGCAGGAGGTGATCAGCACCTTCTTGTTGCGCAAATCCATCTGCTTGAGTTCGGATACGATTTTCGAGACCAGGTGGTGGTACTGGAACAGCAGGATGGCCGAAATGACGGGCTGGAAATCGACCAGTTTGATCAGCCCCATGTTCGAATAAATCGGGTAGACATGGGCTTTGTCGCTTTGCGATCCCGGCGACAGGCCGCGCAGCACCAATGCCCCGCGGGTCACGACGAAGAAGAACAGACCCGTAGATGCCAGCAGACCAAAGGCAAGAACACCGCTCATCATCCATGCATTCATCGCACTTCCTCAACAAAATGGAATGGGGATTGAGTTCACACTTTCCAGTATCGCGGCTGTTCTCGGCCCCATCAAGCCGGTCGCGCCGGTTTTTTGCTTGCCGTCATGTTGGCGGAAAAGTCAAATTCGGATGTTGACGTACATCAAGCCGGCGCTAGGCGCCGGCAGGGTTTTCCGCGGCCGGAACCGCAGTCGCCCCCCGAGGTCACAGCAATAACGCTACCATAGGCACCTTGTGGGCCGAGGCCGGCGGTTACCCCAGGAACTTCGCCATTTCGGGGCGATGGCGCCGGCCCTCGGGCATGGCGTGAACCAAGGAGATTCCATGGCAGGTCTGAAACAGAACACCCCGGCACCGACCGAAATCAAGCTGCATCAGAAATCGCGCGTTCTGGAAATTGCCTTCGAAGACGGCAAGCGCTACAGCTTTCCGTTCGAATTCCTGCGGGTGTACTCGCCCTCGGCCGAGGTGCGCGGCCACGGCCCGGGGCAGGAAGTGCTGCAAATCGGGAAGAAGGAGGTGGAGATCACCCATGTCGAGCCGGTGGGCTCATATGCGGTGCAGCTGGCGTTTTCCGACGGGCACGACAGCGGCCTCTATTCCTGGGACTATTTCTACAACCTGGGCGCAAACCAGGAAGCGATGTGGGCGCATTACCTGCAGCGCATGCAGGAAGCGGGCGCCAGCCGCGAACCCGGGACCGGCGAGTTCGCGCAGCGCCCCAAGGCCAAGTAGCCGCGCGTGGACAGCCGCAGCGATTGTTGTGCGTTCGAGGGCGCGGAGCAGGCGCAGGCCGCGCGCGCGCCCGAGCCCGAGCCCTTCGAGGTGCTGCTGATCAATCCCTATGAACTCGGCCGCCAGCCTTTCGCCCTGGCCGAGCCGATGGCCTGGCTCAAGCGCGATGGCTTCGTCGTGCACTGCATCGACCTGTCGCTGCAGCAGCTCGATGCACAGCTGCTGGGCCGCGCGCGCCTGGTGGCCTTGTACGTCGGCATGCACACCGCCACGCGCATCGCGGTCGAGGCGCTGCCGCGCATACGCGCGCTGGCGCCGCATGCGCACCTGTGCGTGTACGGCCTGTACGCGCCGATGAATCAGCAAATGCTGCGCGGCCTGGGTGTGAAGACCGTCCTTGGCGGCGAGTGCGAACCGGAGCTGGCGCGCCTGGCGCAGCGGCTGCGCGCAGGCGAAGCCTGCGATACGCAGGAAGGCGCGCTGGTGCCGCTGGCGAAAATCGATTTCCTGACGCCCGACCGCTCGGGCCTGCCCGCACTTGCTCGCTACGCCCACCTGGTGCTGCCCGATGGCGGCCGCAGGCAGCTGGGCTTCATCGAAGCCAGCCGCGGCTGCAAGCATCTGTGCCGCCACTGCCCGGTGGTGCCGGTGTACCAGGGCAAGTTTCGCGTCGTGCCGCTGCCGGTGGTGATGGCCGACATCGCACAGCAGGTCGAGGCGGGCGCCGCGCACATTTCCTTCGGCGACCCGGATTTCTTCAACGGCAGCACCCACGCGATGAAAGTGCTCGCCGCCATGCACGCCGCGTTTCCGCAGCTCACTTTCGACGCCACCATCAAGATCCAGCACATCATCGCCCATGCCGAACTGCTGCCCGCGCTGAAGGCGGCAGGCTGCCTGTTCCTGACCACGGCGGTGGAATCGGTCGACGACGCGGTACTGCAGCATCTGGCCAAGAATCACACCGGCGCCGACTTCGAGCGCGCACTGCAGCTGTGCCGCGACGCCGGCATCGGGCTCGCGCCCACCTTCGTGCCGTTCACGCCCTGGACCAGCCTCGAAGGCTACCTCGGGCTGCTGCGCACCCTGCTGCGCCTGCAGCTGGTCGAAGCGGTGCCGCCGATCCAGCTGTGCATCCGCCTGCTCGTGCCCGAGGGCTCGTGGCTGCTGCGCCTGCGGGGTTTTCGCGAAATGATCGGGTCCTTCGGCGCGAAACTGCTGGGCTACCCGTGGCGCCATGCCGACGCGCGCGTGGACGCGCTGCAGCAATCGCTGCAGGCC
>JAAOZY010000256.1 GCA_012274205.1 Betaproteobacteria bacterium | reverse complement strand
GGATGGTGTTGCGTTCTGCTCGCAGGCCGCTGCAAAAGGCGCGCAGGCCATAGCGGTGCCGGAAGGCACGCGCGACGAGGCGCTCGGCCTGAACGAGTACGAGCGCGAAAAGATCGTCGTCCTGCGGGTCCGGGACATCCGCCGATTCTATGCGCACCTGGCGGCCGATTTTCATTCCGGCCGTCCGCGCACCATTGCATCGGTCACCGGCACCAATGGCAAGACCTCCACGGTGTGCTTCCTGCGCGACCTGTGGGTCGAGGACGGCCGCAACGCGCTAAGCCTGGGAACCCTGGGCCTGCAGGCCCGCGACAGGAGTCACTCCAAGCTTGAAGCGGGACTCACCACCTATGACGCGAAAACCCTGCATATCATGCTGGGCGAACTGGAGCGTGCGCACGGCATTACGCATCTTGCGATGGAGGCTTCGAGCCACGCGCTCGATCAGCAGCGCCTGGCCGGCATCAGCTTTGACGCGGCAGCTTTTACCAACCTCACCCAGGACCATCTCGACTACCACCAGTCGATGCAGGCCTACTTCCAGGCCAAGCTCAGGCTGTTCAACGAGCGGCTCAAGACCGATGGCGTGGCTGTCATCAATATCCGCGATGCATCGGGTATCGAAATCGCGGCGGCAATGAGGTCGAAAGGCACCCGCGTCATCACCTATGGCGACGCGGACCGCGGCGCCGACCTGGTGGTGCTCGAGCGCATCGCGCATGCGCAGGGGCAAACGCTGAAGCTGTCGGCGTTCGGCGCCACCCATGAAGTGGCGGCGCCGGTGGCAGGCGCGTTTCAGGCCGAGAACATTCTATGCGCGCTCGGTTTGGCCGTAGGCACGGAGGTGCCGGTCCACCGCGCGATAGCCGGCATCGGCCGCCTGGCGCCGGTTCCCGGGCGGCTTGAACTCGCCGCCGTGCTTTCCAATGGCGCAGCGGTCTATGTCGACTACGCGCATACGCCCGATGCCCTGCACAACGTTCTGGGCAGTGTGCGCCCGCACGTCAGCGCGAAAGGCAAGCTCCACGTGCTGTTCGGATGCGGAGGCGACCGCGATTCTGGCAAGCGTCCCATCATGGGCCGCATTGCCGCAGAACTCGCCGACAGCGTTTGGGTGACGGATGACAATCCACGCACCGAAGACCCGGACACTATCCGCAGGCAGGTTCTCTCCGGTGCCACGGGTGCAAACCCCGCAACGAACGCCGGCCCGCGGCTTGAAGCCCTGCAACGCGCGCTTTCCGAATTGCGCTCGGGAGACGTCCTGGTCGTCGCCGGCAAGGGCCATGAAGACTACCAGATCGTGCTTCAGCGCGACGCCGCGGGATTGCCCCTGCACGATGCCCGGGGACGCCCCCTGACCAGGAAGATCCCGTTCTCCGACGCCAGGATCATCCGCGAGATCCTCGCGGTTATGTAACGCGGGTCCACGAGGAAGCGAACATGGCGGCGTTCTACGATGCCCGCGGCAACACCTATTTTGTGGCTTCGCCGCAGGAGATCGCCGGCTACGCCGATATTTCGCGAACCGCTCCCGAGGCGGCCAGGACGCGCGCGCGTTGGGCGGGATCCGCCATCGAACGCATTTGCGGCCGCGAGAACGGTCCTGCAGGAATTGGTACGGACGGCGCCAAGCGTTACCGGTCGGACGGTTTGCTGGTGGGGCCGTTCCCCGACGAAGGCGCGTTCGCCTTGTTGATCGTCAACACCGATGCAACGCTGGCGGAGCGCAGCGGCAACGGCCTGACGATCTTCTCGCAACACCTCGTCGACACCGGACGGGTCGATCGCCTGGGGGCATTCTTCCTGCGCGTCTACCACGACGCGCCCGGGTCGCCCTATATCGAGGCGCGCATAGAGGCCGATGAACGAAACGGGCATAAGGGGTTTTGGATCGACATGGGCGTCCCGACATACGGTCCCGCGGCGGTCGGGGCAGCGCCCGAACATATCGGGGTTTGCGAATTCAAGCATCGCACCGTTGCGCGTGTTTACGCTCTGGAGGAGATCGAGGCATCCTGGGCATGCAGCCAATTCGTCAATGTCGGCAATCCGCATTGCGTGACCTTCCTGGAAAGCCCGGAGCTGCTGCCGTCGATGGCGCAACTCGGATCCGGCAAGTGGCTGCCCGCACTGAGCGCAATTGCGAACAGCGTCGACAGCGATGGCGTGCGCGGCACGGGGCGTCCGTGCAAGGCCGGAATCAATCTGCAGTGGGCCTCGGTCACCGGTCCGGATAGTATCGAGGCGCGGGTTTTCGAGCGCGGCGAAGGGCCGACCATGTCCTCCGGGTCGAGCGCAACAGCCGTCGCGAGCGCAGCGCGCAAGCTGGAACTCCTCGATGCGAAGAGCGTAAATGTCAGAATGCCGGGCGGCCTTGCACCGGTGCGATTCGATGAACGCAATGGGCGCCTGGAGCGAGTAATGCTGTTTGGCGAAGCGCGGCAAGCGCATCCACCAGTTTAGGGAGTGGCAATCCGAACCTGTCGCCCCCGCCGTGATTCACGCGACGCATACGGCCGTCGATGAGTTGACCGAGCGCTCGTCGTTCCATGGCTATGCGCTATTGCCACGACGCGAGTCGTGGCCGGACGCACCGGTTCAGACAGCCTGTATGGCTCCCGCTGATGAGTGTTCCTCAGGCAGCGGTTCCGATCAGTGCCCCGATGCCTGCAGTGACCCCCATGGCCAAGGCACTCCAGAATGTGATGCGCATTATTCCCGTCGCCACATTCGCGCTGCCGATACGGGCCGCCAGTCCCCCCAGAAACGCGAGAAACAGAAGCGAAGCTCCGGAAACGACGAGAATGAGCTTCGACTCCGGGACCAATACAACGACCACAAGCGGCATGGCAGCCCCGGCCGCGAAACTGGCGGCAGAAGCCAGCGCGGCCTGCAGCGGTCGCGCCCTGAGCGTCCCGGAGATGCCGAGTTCATCACGCGCATGCGCACCAAGCGCATCATGCGCCATGAGCTTTTCGGCGACTCGCTTCGCAAGAGAAGCATCAAGGCCGCGGCCAACATAAATCGCCGTCAATTCCCGCAGTTCACCGCCAAAGTCCTCCTTGAGTTCGGCGCGCTCCTGCTCGAGTGCAGCCCCTTCGGTATCGGCCTGCGAGTGAACCGAGACGTATTCTCCAGTCGCCATCGACATGGCGCCCGCAACCAGCCCTGCGATCCCCGCGATCAGTATGCTGCCGTGAGTCGCGCCCGAAGCGGCCACACCGAGCACAAGGCTCGATGTCGATACGATCCCGTCGTTCGCTCCCAATACCGCCGCGCGCAGCCAGCCGATGCTTTTCAGCCGGTGCATCTCCCTTCGTCCTATAGTCATTTGCACAGTCTCGTTCGAATGTGGGCCAAGTGAAAATCAGAACCGGTTTCGCCCTGCGCCTGCAGCGCATGCTCGGGACAGGTGCAAGAGTCTGATCGAATTCGTTCCCGCTGCCAACTCGTGCGTCGCATTTGCCATTTGGTTGCACCAGATCCGGCGCAATGTCGCAGGCGCCTAGCCCTGCGGATTTTCGCTCATATGCTGGCAGTATTTCTCAGGATTCTCTGGCAGGCCGAGCTTGCCGGAGCCGATGGATTTGCCTGCGGGGCTCCTGGCATTGGGCAGCATGGTCGTTCCTTTTGCAGTTAGCCGCTTATCGGGCAAGCTTCGCGCGCCGCGGCCATTAGCTGCGGTCTTGCCGGGCAGTAGAGGCAGCATTGGCGCTAGCGCGTGTCTCCAGCAGTAAATGGGACAGTCGATCGATTTCGATCCCCGCCTTTGCGCGCAGTAGGTGAAGCGGTTGCAAAGCTATCCGCTTTACGCGCAATGCTCTATTCGGCAGCGTACACAACAATTCACGGCTGAATGAGGTTGAAGAAACAATTCGAGGTCTGAACCACCTCCTGTGCCAGACCGTCCGCTGGCCGTTCATCCAATCGAGGCGAGACTCAGGCCGCTGGTGCCGGACTCGGCACGGCCGCGGTCTCGGATGGCGCCAGATTCCCGCCCCCCTGCCCCCATGTGCGTAGCTCTTCCTTGTGCTGCTGCTTCTCCGGTTGCCGGGTGTGGCGGCTGATAGTCTAGGCGGCGGCCGCGCATCCGGCGATCGCCAGCGAAAGCACAATGTGCCTTCTGATAATTATGGATTCCTCAATTGGATGGAATTACGCCGTTTTCGCGGGACACAGAAAAAGCGCCTTCGACGACGGGCAGTCGCGCCTCGCCGCGGCGCGGTATTCCAGCGGTTTTCCATTGCGGCCGGATGCAGTGCGCTTATGTGTGTTGGAGCCCATCGACGTCTCCCCATGCCGCGCCGGCGGCGACAATTGCGTACCCTACCTTGACGCCCCATTTCGGCTTGCATAGTTGCGGCCTGCCCGCTCTCTTACATCGTAGGCGCCGAAGATCTCGCGCCGCGGACGCGTTTCCGGCAGCACGTAGACGATGCCCTTGGTCCCGGTAAACGCCGGGCTTACCACGGTGTCGAAAAACTTCGCCGGCACATTAATGCAGCCGTAGGAAATGCGCTTATCCAGGGGTGTCGGCGTCGCCAAACGTTGCAGGCGGCGCTCCTCGGGTTTGGCAGTGATCACCCGGTGCAGAGATACGGCCGCGTCGTAGTCCACCCATACGACATCCTCGCCGCGCGCATTCATGCACAGCGCTGCGACGAAACGGCCCGCCGGTGTCGTGCGGGTACTGGGCGGCATGTCTGCGTGCTCCCGGTCGCCGATACCCGGAACCGTGTCATCGCCGCGCGCCAAGCCGAGCAGCGCGGGAGCCGCCCCGCGGAGGCGCCCGCCGGCGTCGAATACGAAAATCCGGGCGTCGATCTTGTCAACGATCACGAACGGCAGGCCCAGATTATTTGCCGAATCGGCGATCCAATCCGCCATCTGGCGAGCCGCGCGGGATGCACGCTCCCTGCCGAAGTCGGCACCAAGGTGGCTTCCAGCCGGGTGCGCCTCAGTGGCGGATTGAGCCGGCGCACCCTGCGGCGCGATCGATGCGGCCCTTGCGGTGCGCAGGTTTGAGCTTGTTTCCCTTGCGTCGACCCACTGTGGAAACAGGACAAGCGCCAGCACGGCCATGCCGACACACAGCCTGAATGCGATTGCTTTCGGAAGGAAGCTGCGGCTTGGACGTCACAGGTCGCGCGGCGCCGCTGCAGTGCGCGTCCTCATCCCGATTGTTTTCGTGGCCATCCCCATCCTCATGCGCTGCATACGCGGGCCGATCGAGCACCTGCCGATGCGGCCCCTGCATGCGCAGGAGCCGATCGGCAGGGCATAAATCGCCAAGCTTGCTTGCTCCTGGCGCCAGGCTCGTGCAGGCAATTCCTGCGATCCTAGTTGCGGTCCCGTCTGGCCGGGCGGGTATACACGGGGACCGGAGTAACTGCGCTAGTGGACGAAGACGACATGGCCGGCTCGGGTTGCGCCGGTGCTTGCGCCACCTGGTCTTTCAATGCAAGCCGGATAAAGCCGTTGCCGCCTGGGGCACCACGGTCGGCGACACCCTCGCCGCCGGCGCCGCCGCCACCGCCCGCACCGAGGTCGCCGGCCCTTGCACCGGTCTTCATTTTTCCGTCCTCGGCTGCGCTGTCGCCGTTTCCGCCGTTGCCAAATCCGGCGCCGCCGCCGCCGCCGCCGGCGACTTCATGCCGAAGCCTATGTCCGGCGAGATCGGTGCCGCCTTTTCCGGGTTCTCCCGCCATCGCAACCGTCGTCAGCCTGCCGCCGTCCATCCCATTCGGTTCCCTGCCGACGCGGCCGCCGCGACCGCCGGGAGCTTGGCCACCGACTGCGCGGCCGCCGCTGCCGTCGGGTTGCGCATCGGACTGCCCGATATTGCGTCCGGCCGAGGCCACGTTATAGCTCTGCGGATAGGTTCCGTTCCAGGATTCCGCGCCGGCAAAGCCGGCGACGGTCTGACCCGAATACGCCTCCGCCAGGCTGGTCGGCGCGCCATCTCCGCCGTTCCCGCCATTGGCTGGGCCGCCTTGGCCGCCAGCGCCGATGGTCAGTCGATAAACGCCGGGCTGCAGGTAACG
>JAAOZY010000255.1 GCA_012274205.1 Betaproteobacteria bacterium | reverse complement strand
GGTCCAGTTTGCGCAGTTCGCGCGCGGTGTTGTAGCCGGCGAGACCGGTGCCGACGATGACTATCGGGTTCATGCGTGAAGATTCGCGCGGGCGAGAGGCGCTTCGGTCGCGCTGCCTAGACCGGCGCCTCCACCATTTCGAAATCGGCCTTGGCTGCGCCGCACTCCGGGCAGGCCCAGTCCGCGGGCACGTCCGCCCAGCGTGTGCCGGGCGCCAGACCCTCGTCGGGCAGGCCGGCGGCTTCGTCGTAGAGGAAGCCGCAGATCACGCATTGCCATCTTTTCATTCCTTCCTCCGGCCGCGGGCGCGGCGTCGGCAATCGATGTCCGGCTTCAACGGTGCGCCGCGCCGGTATCTTCGTCGATCATCAGCGCGTCATTGAAGCGGGTGAAAAAGCCGCACAGCGCGATGCGCAGAGTCAGCTCGACGATCTGCGCCTCGCTGAAATGCTGCCGCAGGCGCTCGAACATGCGATCGCGGATGCGCTGCGGCGTGTTGGTGACGGCGATCGTGTACTCGACCACGAGCTTGTCGACCTGGTCGAATTCCGGATGATCCTGGTAGTCTAGTGCGCGGTCCACGCCTTCCGGCGTGAGGCCCTCGACGATGAGCAGCGGCTTGTGGTGGTCCACGCAATACTGGCACGCGTTGAGCCGCGCCACCACTACGATTGCCAGCTCGATGTAACGGTATGGAACATTTTTCTGCTCGCGCAACTCGAGCAGCATCGCCATCAGGTGGCGCACCGAGGAGGGCACGTGCGCGAACACGCCGACCTGATTGCGGAACGGACCGTAGCCCGAGGCAAAGCGCTGATATACGTCGCGCACGTCCTCGGGGACGTTTTCGGGAGGGACGTCGCTTACCCTGGCCATGGGTTCATCCTTTGCCGCGCGTTGCGCGCGTTGGACTCAGCCACTCTTCGAACACCTCGCCGTTGTGCTCGCCCAGCGCCGGGGGGTTGCGGTAGACGCTGAATTCGTAGCCGGAAATCTTCATCGGAAACGCGACCGTGCGGGTGCTGCGGCCGTTCGGCAGGGTCATTTCGCGCACCAGGCCAGTCGCGACGACGTGCGGATCGCCGAGTATTTCCGCGTAGGTGTTGATCGGCGCGCAGGGCACACCGCGACGGTCCAGCTCGGCGAGCCACTCGGCCTTGCTGCGGCGCTTGAACGCCGGAGCGAGTGCTGCCGCGAGCGCGGCCTGGTTTTGCGCGCGCAGCGCGTTGCTGGCAAAGCGCGGATCGTTCTTCAGCTGCGGCATCCCGACCGCGTCGCACACGCCCTGCCAAAGCTTGTCGTTGCCGGCCGCCACCATGAACGGCGCGTCGCTCGCCTGGAATCCCTGATAGGGAGCCGAACGCGGGTGCGCGGAGCCGAGCCTGCGCGGTGCCTTGCCGGTGCCGAAGTATTCGCTGGTCTGCAGCGCCGCGATGCCGAGCAGTCCTCCCAGCATGCTGCAGTCGATGCGCGCACCGCGTCCGGTGGCGCGCGCCTGCAGCAGCGCTGCGGTGATGCAGAACGCGGCGTACAGCCCGGCGCCGAAATCGCCGACCGGCACTCCGCACTTCAGCGGCGGGCCGTCCGGCTCCCCGGTCACGCTCATCAGTCCGCTCATCCCCTGCACGGTGGCGTCGAACGCGCCCTTGGACGCATACGGGCCGGTATGGCCGAATCCGTTCACCGAGCAATAGACCAGGCGCGGCGACTCGGCGCACAGCGCGGCATAGCCCAGACCGAGGCGCTCGAGCACGCCGGGCCGGTAGTTTTCCAGCACGGCATCGGCAGCGATGCACAGGCGGCGCGCCTGCTCCACCTGCCCAGCATCCTTCAGGTCGAGGGTGATGCTGCGCTTGTTGCGATTGATGGAAGCGAAATTTTCGCTGTATCCATCGCCGTCCGCGCCGATGCTGACCGGGGGCCACTGGCGCAGGTCGTCGCCCCCGGCCGGCTTTTCGACTTTGACCACGTCGGCACCAAGGTCGGCAAGCAGCGAGCCGGCGAACGGACCCGCCGCGATCTGGCCGAATTCGACAACTCGGAGCCCGGACAAGGGGCCGGCTGCGCCATTGCTCATGTGCGGGCGGGGATCGGGATAACGCGGCCATTCTATGATGGCAATGCCAGGCGCGGTTATCACATATCGTTATGTGTTTTATCACCATTCTCATAGGCGGACGCCGCGCGGATCGGCTATCGTGGCCGCAGCCTACTGCCCGTCCGGCCAATCGGCGGGCGCCCACCACCAGGAGACCGAGATGAAGGCCGATACATTCGTGCAGAACGCGTGGTACGTCGCCGGCATGTCGCAGGAATTCAAAGTCAACGACCTGCGCGGCATGGTAATCACGAAGAAGCCCATCGTGATCTGGCGCGGCAAGGATGGCAAGGTAGTGGCGTTCGACGACCGCTGCGTGCATAAGCGCATGCCCCTGTCGTGCGGCAAGATCCTCGACAACGGCGCAGTCGAGTGCGCCTATCACGGCTTCGCCTACGACACCTCGGGAAAGTGCGTGTCCATTCCTTCGCAGATGGACCTGGCCATTCCGAGCCGCGCCAAGCTGAAGCCGTATCCGGTGGTCGAACAGGACGGCGTGGTCTGGTTGTGGATGGGAAGCGAAGAGCAGATGAGCCGCGTGCACCCGCCGCGCACGCCCGAGTTCGTCGACCCGCAATACGAGAGCTTCACCTGCGATCCGATCGATGTGCCGTGCAACTATCGCCTGCTGATCGAGAACCTGCTCGACATTACGCATTTTTATCCGCTGCACGACGGCAATATCGGAGACCTGGCCAACAGCAAGATCCCGATCGAATTCATCGAGCAGGAGATCGACGGCAACCCGTCGATGAAGACCGTCCGCCACGTGGAGAATTACCGCCATCCGCCGTTCCTGCGTGACTGGTTCGGCTACGAGATGGTCGACCGCGAACACACCCATTGCATGGTGAGCCCGGGCATTACGCGCGTGCAGTTGCGTTGCGCCCCGCCGGGAAAACTCGGCACCAGCGAAGAGCGCGGCTATATCCTGCACCACTCGCACACGCCGGTCGACGAGCGCAGGCACTTTTGGCGCTGGACCGCCACGGTGCGCAAGGGCCAGCCGAGCCTGGATCCGAAGAAGTCCACCCTGGATCGCATGAAGGAAATGTTTCCGGCGGTCGTCGACCAGGATCGCTGGGCGCTCGAGCGCCAGCAGAAGATGTTCGAGTTCCCGGAGGACGGCTACGACGAAGTGCACCTTCGTTCCGACCGGTCCATCCTTACGGTGCGCAAGATTCTCGAAAAGCTGGAAACTGCCTGAGCCAGCCCGATTCGGTGCGCGCCCGGGCAGCGGCGTCGCCTCGTGCGCATGTGGCTGCGCGACGCCGGACATCGCCGCTATCGCGGACGAGTTTTTGCGCAGCGCAGCACACGTTGCGCGGGGGGGGCGTTTCCCAATGCCGTCGACAGGTAGTAACATAGCCGGCACTTCAAAGCCAGCTTCGACGGACTGTCGACCCGATGATGGAGATCTACCAGATTCGTACCTTCGTCACCGTGGCCGAGCACGGAAACCTGACCAAGGCTGCGCTGTTGCTGCACGTCACGCAGCCGGCCGTGAGCGGGCACTTGAAAGCGCTGGAAAGCGCGCTGAATCTGAAACTATTCGAGCGCAGTTCGACCGGCGTCCAGCTGACCATGGCGGGCCAGGCGCTCCTGCCCAAGGCGCAAGCGATCCTCGCCGCGAGTTCCGAATTTCGCAACCGGGCGCGCGACCTGCAGGGCAAGCTCACCGGAAAGGCGCGCGTCGGCACGATTCTCGACCCGCCGTTCATCCGTCTCGGCCAGTTCATGAGTTCCATCCTCGACCGGTATCCGTGGATGGAGATCGAACTGGAGCACGGCATTTCCGTGTCGGTGCTCGAACAGGTGGCCGGCGGCGGGCTCGATGCGGCGTTCTTCCTCGGGCAGTTGAATTTGCCCCACGTGCAGGCGATCGCCCTGACCGACCTCGCCTATCGCGTCGTTGCGCCGCCCGCGTGGAAGAATAAGATCGCGAACGCCGACTGGGCGGAAATCGCTGCGCTGCAATGGATACGGCCGCCGCACATGTCGGCCCACGTGCAGATGATGACCGAGATGTTCTCCCACCAGAAACTGGAGCCGTTCAAGGTGGCCAAAGCCGACCAGGAGCAGACCATCAAGACCCTGGTAACTGCGGGTGTTGGCCTGGGATTGATGCGCGAAGACCTGGCGTTCGCCGCGCAAAGCGCCGGCGAAGTGTGTGTCTGGAGCAAGGCGCGCCCCACCAGCACGCTGTCGTTCATCCATCTGCGCGAACGCGAAGGCGATCCCGTCGTTGCGGCGCTGCGCGATGTGGTGCGCACGATCTGGCTGGACAACAGCACGAGCTACGGTGTGGAATGGGCGTAGTGCGGCGGCGGCGTCTGCTATCCATAAGGGATCGCTATGCTGGGTATCATGAAAATTGTGTTCCAAGCGCCTGCCGAATACGGTTAGCTTAGCGCTCGAGTCAAAAAAGCCAAATCAGAACGACGCCTGCCGGTGCCACCAGGCAGGAGGGAGGGGACGGCTGCGGCCTGGCGGACGTTCTGGAAAAGGACTGACATAGCACATGCTGAGCGCTGACAAGGTTTGCAAGTCGTTCGGCGGGTTCCATGCGTTGGCCGGTTGCAGCCTCACGATAGGCGCGGGAAGCATCACCGGCATCATCGGTCCGAACGGCGCAGGCAAATCCACGCTGTTCAACGTGCTCGGCGGTCTGATGTCGCCGAATTCTGGTGATGTGCTCCTGGAGGGGCGCCGCGTGGTCGGCCTGCGGCCGGACCAGCTCGCGCGCCTGGGCCTGGTGCGCACTTTCCAGATATCGCGCGAACTCGGCGAGCTTACGGTGCTGGAGAACATGTTGCTCGCCGCGCCGGCGCAAAGCGGCGAGAGCGTCTGGCGCAATTTTCTCACGCCGGCGCGGGTGCGCGCCGAGGAGGGCGCGTGCCAGGAGCGCGCGCGCACGCTCCTGCAGCGCGTCAATCTGTGGCAGCTCGCCAACGAACCGGCGAAGAATCTTTCCGGCGGCCAGAAGAAACTGCTCGAGATCGCGCGCGCGCTGATGCTCGACCCCAAGATCATCCTTTTGGACGAGCCGACCGCCGGCGTAAGTCCGCTGATGTCGAAACTCCTGGCCGAGACCATTTCCAGCCTGCGCGCCGGCGGCCTGACCTTCGCCATCATCGAGCATGACATGGACATCATCGCGACCCTGTGCGATCCGATCTACGTTCTCGCGGAAGGGCGCACGCTGACTTCAGGCTCCTACCGCGAGGTCGTTGCCAATCAGGAAGTGATGCGCGCCTACCTCGGCAAGGCCGCATGAGCGACATATTTACTGTTGCCGGCCTGCACGCCGGCTACGGCGCGGGCGACATCCTCAAGGGTATCGATGCGGCCGTGCCGCAGGGCAAGATCGTCACGGTGATCGGGCCCAACGGATCGGGAAAATCGACGTTGATCAAGACGCTCGCCGGCCTGCTGCCGGCGCGGCAGGGCGAAGTCAGGCTGGAAGGGCGGCGGCTGAACGAGCTCACGGCGCCGCAGCGCGTGCGCGCCGGCCTGTCCTACGTGCCGCAGGAATACAACGTGTTCCGCAACCTCACCGTCCTGGAAAACCTCAAGATCTCGCTGGAATTCATGGGTGGCGCAAGAACCTCGGGCGGCGCGGTGCTGAGCGACGAGCTGCTCGCGCTGTTTCCGGAGCTGCCGGAAAAGTTCCGCGTGCGCGCCGGCGCATTGAGCGGCGGGCAGCGGCAGATGCTCGCGTTCGCCTGCGCCCTGACTTCGCAGCCCAAAGTATTGATGCTCGACGAGCCCTCCGCGGGGCTGTCGCCGAAATACATGGCCGACATATTCGGCGCGGTGAAACGCGTCAATGGCCGCGGCGTGTCCGTATTCATGATCGAGCAGAACGCCACCGAGGCGCTGCGCATATCCGACATATGCATCGTGCTTGCCAACGGCCGCGTGCGGCTGTGCGCGCCGGCGGCCGAGGTGGCCGGAATGTCCGACGTGCACAGCCTTTACCTGGGCGATGCGCGCGAAACGACGCCGCCGTTGGGCGAGGCGGCCTGAAACATGCTGCAGACCGCGTTCAACGGAATCGTGACCGGCTTCATCATCTCCTTGCCCGCGCTGGCGGTGACGCTGCCCTTCGGCGTGCTCAAGTTTCCGAACTTCGCCATTGGCGCGATGATCACGCTTGCCGCTTATATGGTGTTCGCGGTCAATACCCAGCTGGGCTGGCCGCTGATCATATCGACCGCGGTGGTGGCGCCGGTTTTCGGCGGCCTGCTGATCGTCGTCGATCACCTTGCCTTCCGGCCGCTGCGCGAGCGCGAACCCATTACCCTGATGGTGGCTTCCCTCGGCTTGGGCTTCATCCTGGAAAACATCGCCCGCTTCTTCTATGGCAACAGCGCGCGCAGCTTCGCCATCGAGCTGTCGCGGCCGTTCCGGCTGCTGGATATACGCATGAACCGCGAGCAGATGATCGAAATGGGGCTCGCCGCGGCCGCCATCGCGGCCGTCTACGTGCTGCTGACGCGGTTTCCAGTCGGCCGCGCCATGCGCGCCGTGGCCGACAACCCCTCGCTCGCGCTGGTGCGCGGCATCGAGAGCCCGCGCATCATCCGCTGGACCTGGTTCACTACGGGCATGCTGGTGGCCGTCGCGGGCGTGCTGATCGGAATGGACTGCGCGCTCGACCCCCTGATGGGGTCCAACTACCTGATTTCCGTGTTCGCCGCCGCCATTCTTGGCGGCCTGGGCAGCCCGTTGGGGGCGTTCGTCGGCGCCCTCGTGATCGGCATTTCCAGCGAGCTGTCCACGCTGGTGATGCCCCCGAATTACCGCATCGGGGTGCCGCTGCTGTTGATCGCCCTGATCCTCATATTCCGGCCGCAGGGCCTGTTCGGCCAGCCGCGCATCCGCAAATGATTTCCTACGTCGTCCTCATTGCGATCGTCGTCTGTTTTTCCGCGATCCTCGGGCTGGCCCTGAATTTCCAATGGGGCTCCGGGGGCATGGTGAATTTCGGCCTGGCGGGCTTCTACGCGCTGGCCGCCTATACGTGCGCGCTGTGCGCCCTCCACGGCACCGGCACGTTTGTGGCCGTGCTCATCGCAATGGCCGTCACGGCGGCCCTGTCCGCGCTGGTCGCGCTGGTGACGCTGCGCGTCACCGAAGAGGACTACTTCGCCATCGTCACCCTGGGCGTGGGCGAAATGCTGCGCCTGATCGCGCTGAACGAAGACTGGCTCACCAAGGGCGCGCTCGGCCTGTCGGGCATCCCGCGGCCGCTGGGCGGCGTGATCCACGCGGAGTATTACCAGTATTTCCTGCTCGCCCTGTCGGCGGGGCTGCTGGCCGGGGTGGCGTGGTTCCTCGGCGTGATCGCGCGCTCGCCGTTCGGGCGCGTCGTGCGCGCGGTGCGCGAAGACGATATCGTCGCAGCCACGCTCGGCAAGCGCGTGCGGTGGGCGCGCGTGCGCATATTCGCGATCGGCGGCGCTATCATCGGCTTGGCGGGCTCGCTGCACGGCTTCTACTACGAGTACATCGACCCGACGCAGTTCTCCAACGTCGTCGTGGCGTATGCCTTCATGGCGGTGATCGCCGGCGGGCGCGGCAGCGCCAAGGGCGTGATCCTCGGCGCATGCAGCGTCATGCTGCTGCTCGAGGGCACGCGTTTCATCAAGGATTGGATCCCGGGGCTTGAATCGACGCAGGTGTCTGCGCTGCGCATCATCCTCATCGGGCTGGGCCTGATTCTGCTGCTCGTCTACCGGCCGCAGGGCTTCATGCGCGAATACCGGCTTCAGGCAGAAATCAAATGACGATTCATCCGCGTTTTCCCAGGAGGTCCTGTCCACAAGGAGGTGTCACATGAAAGGATTCAATCGTCGCAAGATGCTCAAGGCGCTCGGCGCCGGCGCAGCACTGCCGGTCGTCGCCCCGTTCCTCAACCTGGCGCACGCGCAAGGGTCGTCGGTGCCGATTGGCGTCGCGCTGCCGTTTACCGGCAACGCGGCGGCCTACGGTCCGGACATGGCCGAGGCGGCCAAGCGCACGGTGAAGAAGATCAACGACGCCGGCGGCATCCTCGGCGGGCGCAAGCTGGAACTGTTCATCGAGGACTCGGAATCGAGCGCGGCGGTGGCGGCGAATCTATCGCAGAAGTTCATCAACGTGAACAAGACGCCGGCGATGGTCGGCTACTGGGGCACGCCCGAGGGCATGTCCTCGCGCCCCATCGCGATCCAGAACAAGACCGTGCTGATGGTGTCCAGCGCCGCCAACGCCATTACCGAAGGAGATACACAGGGCTATGTCTGGCGCTTCCAGATGAAGGCCACCGACTGGGGCGTCGTCATCGGTCGCGCCGCGCTGCGCACCAACCAGAAGAAGATCGGCGTCATGGGGCTGCAGAATGCCTTCGTTCTGCCGATCATGAAGTCCGTCGAGGAGCAGATCACCAAAGCAGGGCGCACCGTCACGGCCTCGCTTATCTACAACCCGGAGCAGCCTTCCTACCGTGCCGAGGTCGAGCGCGTTTTCGGCTCCAAACCGGATGCGGTGTACTGCTTCGGCCTGTTGCCCGATTTCGTCTCCATCATGAAGGAAGTCTACCGCGGTGGGTTCGACATCCCGGTGACCGCGCTGTCGATCGCGGCGGATGCCGAGGGCAAGTTCGTGCAGGCGGTCGGGGCGCAGGTCGCCGAAGGCATTCATCATTTCCAGCCGATGCCCGACGTCAGCGCGCCCGGCTACAAGAAGTTCCTGAAAATGATGGGAGCCCCGGATGACCGGCTGTTCCTGTTCGCGCCGAACACCTACGACCAGATTGCCGTATGCGCGCTCGCCATGGAAAAGGCCAAGAGCACAGTCGCGGCGGAATGGTCGAAGCAGATCATACCCGTGAGCAACGGCCCCGGTGAATACGTCGACGACATAGTGGAAGCGCTCAATATGGTCCGCTCCGGCAAGGCGATCAACTTCGCCGGCGCAGGATCGATTTGCGATTTCACTCCCAATGGCGACCAGCTCGGCCGCGGCATGGGTCAATGGGTCATCAAGGGCGGCAAGAACGTATTCATCGAATACGCCAAGCCCTGATCTCGCGCAATGTCAGAGCGCAACGAACCCGTTTCGCCTGCCGCCGGCGCGGCAGCCGAGAGCGCCATCCGCCGCATCAAGCTCGAGCACAAGGCGCTTGCCTGCGTGCTGGGCGCGATGCAGGCGCTGGTGGCGCGAAGCCGGGATCCGGGTGCGACGCCCGACATCGGCCTGCTCGAAGCGATGTTGCGCTACGTCGAAAACGTGCCCGACCGGCTGCATCACCCGCGTGAGGATCAGGTGCTGTTCCCGGCCATGAGGCGCAGCCCGGGTGCGGGACGGGACCTGGTCGGGGAACTGGAGCGCGAGCATGCGCGCGGCGCACCGATGCTGGCCGAACTGCGGCGCGCGCTCGGCGCCTTGCGCGGGAAGGAAGCCAACGCGCTCAATCAGCTTGCCACCGCGGTGGACGAGTTCGCCGAGTTCTACTGGTGGCATATGCGCAAGGAGGAGCAGCAACTCCTTCCGCTGGCGTTGCGGCAATTGGACGCGGAAGACTGGCAGCGTGTCGACAGCGCGTTCGGCGACAATGCCGACCCGCTGTTTGGGGCCGAGCTGACAGAAGAATACCGCCAGCTCTACCAGCGCATCGCCGAACTCGCCCCGCGCTCCTTGCGCGCGCTTCTGGAAAGCGGCGCAGGAACAGGGGGCGTCTGACCAGACGGGCTGGGACGGATGGAGGCGGCAATCGCCGCATGGACGCCCGGCCGAAGCGCGCACGAGGGAGCGCGGCCAGGAGCAGCTCCGCTCGGGGAGCATTGGCTCAGCGGGCAATTCGCTCCGAGGGCAGCGCCCGGCGCTAGCCGAACAGGCCGAACACGCGCAACAGATTGGTGAACCCGCGCCACAGCGTCGAGACGCGCGGGTCGCCCTCGGACACTGCGCCGCGCGCTTCGATTGCCGGGAGCGCCGTGCGCATCGCCTGCAGCTGCGCGCGCGTGCACACGCTGCAGCTCATGCGCAACTGCACCAGCGTGTTGGGCATCAGGCCGTCGATGGTGTAGACGGTCTTGTCCGGGCCGAACTCCGGCCGCACCTGCGGCTGCGGCGTCGGGCGCGCGCTCCCGACGATGTCGGCGATCCGCGTCTCCAGATGCCAGCGCTGCATGTCCAGCGGCCAGGCGACACGCACGCGCTCCTGCGCCTGCTTGCCGGTATTGCCGACGGAAAGCTCGTAGACGAAGCTGCACGCATCGCGCTCCTCGATGTTGACGCAATGCGCGGCGCTGACCGCGCCGCGGTAGAGCAGCTCGTGGTTCGGCGCGAACAGCGCCTGGCCGAGGAAAATGCCGGCCGCCGCGGCGAGCGTGCCGCCGCCGGCGAGCCAGCGCAGCGCGCGCGGCAGCGCAAAGCCGCGCCGCGCCGAGCGCAGGCGCGCGCTGCGGCGGGGCTCCGCTGTCTGGACCTGCCGGTCGCGGCCTGTTGTATGCACCTGCTGGCGATTGCCTGGATCGAATTGCCGGGACGGTCATGATAAAGGAACGGCTGCCCCAAGGCGCCGGCGCGCGCCGAAAAAAGCGCCTCAAGCTATGCGAAAATGCGCCATTGGAATTGGCGGAACACCGATGCGTGCAATTGTCCTGCTGCTGTTGTGCCTGTCGGCGCTGAGTGCGGGCGCGCTGGCGAAGACGCCGGGCGAGGTCGAAGTCGGCGGCTATCTGCGCGAGGCGCCGCTGTACGGATTCGCCGGCGATTATCGCAAGCTGTCGGAGCTGCGCGGCCGTCCGTTGATCATCAACGTCTGGGCCAGCTGGTGC
>JAAOZY010000254.1 GCA_012274205.1 Betaproteobacteria bacterium | reverse complement strand
GTGGCGTTGTGCAGGATGTTGGCGCTCTCGGTCATTTCGACCATGAAGGTGGAACGGCCGCCGGCGAGGTCGTCGGCCGCGCCGATGCGCGTGAAAATCTGGTCGACCGGGCCGAGGCGCACCGCACGTGCCGGCACGAAGGCGCCGACATGGGCGAGCAGCACGATCAGCGCCACCTGGCGCATGTAGGTCGATTTGCCGCCCATGTTCGGCCCGGTGATCAGGAGTAGCTGGCGCGTCGCATTCAGGCGGCAGTCGTTGGCGATGAACTGGTCCACCTGCGCTTCGACCACCGGATGGCGCCCGGCTTCGATTTCGAGCAGCGGCTCGGCTACGAACTGCGGCCGGCACCAGTTGCGGCGCAGGCTGTCGGCTGCGAACGAGACCAGCAGGTCCAGTTCGGCGAGGCTGCGCGCAATGCGCTGCAGCGCCGGGATATGCGGCTGCAAGGTTTCCAGCAGCTGTTCGTACAGGGATTTTTCCAGTGCGAGCGCGCGCTCCTGCGCCGACAGCGCCTTGTCCTCGAAGGTTTTCAGCTCCGGCGTGATGTAGCGCTCGGCGTTCTTCAGCGTCTGGCGCCGGCGATAATCAGCGGGGATCTTCTCCACGTGCGCGTGCGTCACTTCAATATAGAAGCCGTGCACGCGGTTGTATTCGACCTTGAGATTGGGAATGTCGCTGCGCTCGCGCTCGCGCGCTTCGAGCGCGACCAGGAACTCGCTCGAGTTGGTCTGCAGCGCGCGCAGTTCGTCCAGCCCGGCGTCGTAGCCGCCATTGATGACGCCGCCCTCGCGCAGCAGCGACGCGGGTTCCGGCAGGATCGCGCGCACCAACAGCGAGACGCAGTCGGCCGGCACCGCCAGCCCGTCGCGCAGTTCGTTGAGGCGGGACGCCGACGCTGCCAGCAGATAGGAAAGCTGGGGCAGGGAGGCGAGGCTGTCGCGCAGGCCCGAGAGATCGCGCGGCCGCGCGCTTTTCAGCGCGATGCGCGCGCTGATGCGCTCCACATCGGCGATGCGGGAAAGCGCATCGCGCAAGGCGGTGCCGGTCGCCTGCGCCAATTCTTCCACCGCCTCATGGCGCTTGGCCAGCACCGCGCGGTCGCGCAGTGGATGATGCAGCCAATGGCGCAGCAGGCGGCTGCCCATGCCGGTGGCGCAGCCGTCGAGCAGGCTGCACAGGGTGGGCGCGGGCGTGCCGCGCAGGGTTTCGGTGAGTTCCAGGTTGCGCCGCGTGGCCGCGTCCATGCGCACGTAGTCGTCCGCGCGCTCGGCGCGCAGCGCATTCACATGCGCCAGCGCCTGGCCCTGGGTCTTGCGCGCGTATTCGAGCAGCGCGCCCGCCGCGGCGATTGCCGGATGCAGATCCTCGCAGCCGAAGCCGGCGAGCGAGTGCACGTTGAAATGCCTGAGCAGCTGCGCGTGCGCGGCGTCGTAATCGAAATGCCATGCGGGCAGGCGCGTCAGCGCGGCGGAACTGTTCAGGCCCGCGTTTGCGGCGCCGTCGGCGACCAGGATTTCGGCCGGGCGCAGGCGCGTAAGTTCGCTCGCGAGCAGCCGCTGCGGGATTTCGGCCACGCGCAGCTCGCCGCTGGCGAGGCTCAGCCAGGCGAGCCCGACGCTGTTGTTTTCGACGGCGAGCGCGAGCAGCAGGTTGTCGGACTTCTCGTCGAGCAGCGCGGAATCGGTGAGCGTGCCGGGCGTAATGATGCGGGTGACTGCGCGCTCCACCGGCCCCTTGGACGTATTCGGGTCGCCGATCTGCTCGCAGATCGCCACCGATTCGCCCAGCTTCAGCAGCTTGGCCAGATACTGTTCCACCGCGTGGTAGGGCACGCCCGCCATTTTGATCGGCGCGCCGGCGGAAGCGCCGCGCGTGGTGAGCGTGATGTCGAGCAGCCGCGCCGCTTTCTCCGCATCGGCGTGGAACAGTTCGTAGAAGTCCCCCATGCGGTAGAACAGCAGGACGTCCGGATGCTGCGCTTTGAGGCGCAGATACTGCTGCATCATCGGGGTGTGGGCGCTGCCCACCGGGGCGTCCGGCTTGCTCATCGGCGCAATTCTAACCCGGGATGCAAAGCGGGAAGCCGGCGACGCGGCGGCGAGGAGCGCCCTGGATATCAAACCCTGGAATCCGCATGACATGAAGCGAATCGGATTGACCGGTCCAGAGGCGGGATTTGCGCCGGGACAAAGGGAAGGATCGGTCCCAGGGGGCACAAGGCCGGCGGATTCGCGTTATTGGGATCGTGCTATGCGCGCTAGCACACCGACAAGCGATTGGAACACACGCCAATATAGCAAAAGGGTGAGGGCGCGAATGGATAGCAAAACGCCATTCAAGTGCATTGTGCTGGCGCTGTGCGTCATCTCGGCATCGGCCTCGCCGGATTTAGGCAAATTTGCGATGGAGCAGTAGTCTGACGACGCAGGCGCAGGACTCCATGTTCTTGCGAGGGGCAACGCTATGGCATCGCCCAAGCCCATCCAGCTCATATTGGCCCGGCAATTGGCCAGCAGCCTTGCCATGCCCATACTCATCGTGGATACAGACGGAACGCTGATTTACTACAACGAGCCGGCCGAGGTGATTCTCGACCAACGCTTCGACGAGACCGGAGAGATGTCCGCTGACTTGTGGAGCGCGCGCTTCGCCCTCGCCGATGAGGCGCGCAGGCCCATCCCACAGGAAGACCGGCCCACGATGATGGCGCTCTCCCAACGCAAACCGTACTCCCGGACAGTGTGG